>NZ_DAWCVJ010000032.1:0-26404 GCF_052358865.1 Faecalibacterium sp. | reverse complement strand
TGGTGGAAGTTAACGGGCTCGAACCGCTGACCCTCTGCTTGTAAGGCAGATGCTCTCCCAGCTGAGCTAAACTTCCACAAAAATGGAGCGGCCGACGAGGCTCGAACTCGCTACCTCCACCTTGGCAAGGTGGCGCTCTACCAGATGAGCTACGGCCGCAGATCCATTGTGGCGTGCCGGGTGTTCCCGGCGACGTCGATTATTATACCGCAGTTTTTTGCCCTTGTCAACCATAAATTTGCATTTTTCGAAAAAAGAGCCGTCGCCGTCCCCCTGCCGCGCACAAAACTGCGCCGTCGTTCAAGTTTGTCCGGACTGACGCGAAGAAAATTTAATTGCTTTCCTATTTTAAAGCCGTTATAATTAAGGTTGTCAAATCGTTGCTGAACTTTCGCGCCTGCTGCTTCGGGCCGCACCGGGGATCAGGCGTGTTTTCATGCATGGGAATATGTCGTCAGAAAAAGGAGCAAACGCAATGTACAAGATCACGGAAAAGGTGGCGCTCAACCCCACCGTTACAAAGATGGTCATTGAAGCCCCCCTCATTGCCAAAAAGGCAAAGCCGGGCCAGTTTATCATTGTGCGCCCGCTCGAGGACAGCGAGCGCATCCCCCTCACCGTCGCAGGCTACGACCGGGAGAAGGGCACCGTGGACATCATCTTCCAGATCGTCGGTGGTACCACGATGGAGCTGAACAGCCTTGAGGTGGGCCAGAGCGTCCACGATTTCGTCGGCCCGCTGGGCCGCGCTACCGAGACCGAGGGCCTGAAGAAGGTCTGCGTCGTCGGCGGCGGCGTGGGCTGCGCCATCGCTCTGCCCATCGCCCGGGAGCTGCACGAGCAGGGCTGTGTCGTCCACAGCGTCGTAGGCTTCCGCAGCAAGGATCTGCTCATCCTCGAGGATGAGTTCAAAGCCTGCAGCGATGAGCTGCGCATCATGACCGACGACGGCAGCTACGGCACCAAGGGCGTTGTCACCGCCGCCCTCGATGAGCTGGTAGCCGCTGGCAACCAGTACGACCTCGTCATCACCATCGGCCCTCTCATCATGATGAAGTTCGTGGTCAAGACCTGCCAGAAGCACGGCCTCAAGAGCATCGTCTCCATGAACCCCATCATGATCGACGGCACCGGCATGTGCGGCGGCTGCCGCCTGACCGTGGGCGGCGAGACCAAGTTTGCCTGCGTGGACGGCCCCGACTTCGACGGCGACCTCGTAGATTTCGACGAGGCCATGGCCCGCGGCACCATGTACCGCCCCTTTGAGGCCAAGGCCCGCGAAAAGGCCTGCAACCTGTTCAAGACTCAGGAGGGAATGTAAGATGGCTTTCAATATAGACCCCAAAAAGTGCCCCATGCCCACTCAGGACCCCAACGTCCGCAACAAGAATTTTGAGGAAGTGGCTTTGGGCTACACCGCCGAAATGGCCGTGAACGAGGCCAAGCGCTGCATCCACTGCAAGAATAAGCCCTGCCAGACCGGCTGCCCCGTCGGCATCGACATCCCCGAGTTCATCGGCCATGTGGCCGAGGGCGACTTCGAGGCCGCCTATCAGGTCATCAACCGCTCCTCCTCCCTGCCCGCCGTCTGCGGCCGCGTCTGCCCGCAGGAGAGCCAGTGCGAGGGCAAGTGCACCCGCGGCATCAAGAATGAGCCGGTCGGCATCGGCCGTCTGGAGCGCTTCGTGGCCGACTGGCACCGCGAGAACGTCCACACTGCTCCCATCGTGCCTGCACCCAACGGCCACAAAGTCGCCATCATCGGCGCAGGCCCTGCCGGCCTGACCGCTGCCGGTGATCTGGCCAAGCTGGGCTACAAGGTCACGGTCTACGAGGCCCTGCATGTGGCTGGCGGCGTGCTGATGTACGGCATCCCCGAGTTCCGTCTGCCCAAGGCCATCGTCCAGCAGGAGATCGACGGCCTCCGGAAGATGGGCGTCGATTTCGAGTGCAACATGGTCATCGGCAAGGTGCTGACCATCGACGAACTGATGGATGAGTACGGCTACGAGGCCGTCTTCGTGGGTTCCGGTGCCGGTCTGCCCCGCTTCATGGGCATCCCCGGCGAGAGCCTGAAGGGCGTCTACTCCGCCAACGAGTTCCTCACCCGCTCCAACCTGATGAAGGCCTATCTCCCCACCAGCAAGACCCCCATCCGCACCGGCAAAAAGGTGGCGGTCGTGGGCGGCGGCAATGTGGCAATGGACGCTGCCCGCAGCGCCCTCCGTCTGGGTGCGGAGACGGTCTACATCGTCTACCGCCGCGGCATGGCCGAGCTGCCCGCCCGTAAGGAGGAGGTCGAGCACGCCGAGGAGGAGGGCATCATCTTCAAGACCCTCTGCAACCCCGTGGAGATCCTGCCCGGCGAGGACGGCTTCGTCAGGGCCATCACCTGCATCGAGATGGAGCTGGGTGAGCCGGACGCCTCCGGCCGCCGCCGCCCCATCGAGAAGAAGGGCAGCGAGTTCACCATGGACGTGGACACCGTCATCATGAGTCTGGGCACCAGCCCCAATCCTCTCATCCGCTCCACCACGCCGGGCCTCGAGACCAACCGGCACGGCTGCATCGTCACCGAGGGCGACGAGGGCAAGACCAGCCGCGAAGGCGTGTATGCCGGCGGCGACGCCGTCACCGGCGCAGCCACCGTCATCAAGGCCATGGGCGCAGGCAAGGCTGCCGCCAAGGCCATCGATGAGTACATCCGGAACAAGTAATTTCAGATAACCAAAAAGCAGGGCATCCCGGCGGGATGCCCTGCTTTTTATCGATAAAATTTCGCTGCCTCGCTGTTTTCCAGCGTCAGCAGGCACATCTTCTTTTCCACCCCGCCTGCATAGCCGGTCAGGCTTCCGCCGCTGCCCACCACCCGGTGGCAGGGCACGATGAGGGAGACGGGGTTGTGCCCCACAGCGCCGCCCACCGCCTGTGCCGAGACGCGCTTTCCGCTTTGCTCGGCCAGCTGTCCCGCCAGCGCACCGTAAGTCGTGGTCTGGCCGTAAGGGATCTTCCGCAGCAGCGCCCACACCGCCTGCCGGAAGTCCGAGCCGACGAGATGGAGCTTCGGCGTGAAGTCCGGCTCCCGACCCGAAAAATAGACATCCAGCCAGCGGCAGGCGGCGTCCAGCGCCGGTGTCATCATCTCCTCATGCTCCGGAGCAAGTTTTGCCGCAAAGTATTTCTGCGTCTCGAACCACAGCCCGGTCAGGCCCTCTTCGTCCGCTGCCAGCAGGATCCCACCCAGCGGCGAATCATAGTGCATCGTGTACATCATCGCAGCTCCCCGCATGAAAGACCTGAGATCAAGCGCCGTGAGTGGCGCGGGTACGCTTTTCGGCCAGCGTCCTGAGCAGGACACTCACCACAGCAAAACCGATGGCCATACCGAAGATAGCGCAGATGGTGGAGAGGAAATAGAGCTTGGCATTGATCATATCGCCCGAGAAGACATAGAGCATCGTGTAGTAGAGGCTGCCACCGGGAATCATGGGCACGGTGGCGGGCATCTGGAGCACGACGGTAGGGACCTTGATGCGCCGGGCCAGAACTGCGGCCATTAGGCTGCAGAACATGGCCGACGCCATATTGCCTGCGAAGTCCCCGGCCAGCGCGTTCACAGCCAGATAGACGGCCCACGACAAGCCAGCGTTGAGGGCGATGAGCACCATGTACTTTTTGCGCACGCCGAAGACAATGGAGAAGCCGAGGCCTCCCAGCGCACCAGCTAATATCTGCCCCATCACAGCACCCCCTCTGCAAGGACGGTCGCAAGCAGGAAGCCGCCCGCAATGCTGGCCGCAATGAGCAGGGATTCCACAAACCGAAACAGGCCTGTGATGCTCTCGCCCAGCAGCATATCCCGCATCGCGTAGGTAATGGGGATGCCGGGAATGGTCAGCATGATGCATCCGATGAGAATTTTGTCCAGATGGACACCGATGCCCACCCGGACGAGGATGCAGCCCAGAAAGCCCGTCACGATGGAGCAGACCAGATAAAACAGCAGCTGGTTCTCCTTTTTGTAGATGCCTTTCCGATCCATCCAGTTGATGAAACAGGCGAGGATGATCGTCGCCGGGACATCGGCCAGTCTGCCGCCGAAGAAGACAGTAAAGCTTCCCGCCGCCAGCATCGCGCCGACGTAGCTGATCCACGCCGCCTCCGGCTTCGGGTATTTGATGGCCTCTATACGGGCAGTGATGTCCTGCGGCGGAGGGCAGGTGGCGCAAATTTCGCGGGAGAGGGCATTCAACTGTTCTACCCGGTCGAGGTTGGTGGCATAGCCTCCGGCGATGCGCCGGGCCTTGACGATCTCGTCGCCGTCCGGCGTGCGTGCCGTGACCTCAATAAGGGAGGTAATGGTAAACACACCCACCTTATGCATCCCATAGGCGTGGAGGATGCGGGTGATGGTGTCCTCCACCCGCGTCACCTCGCCGCCTGCTAGAAGCAGGGCTTTTCCCATATCAAGGCTGGCATCGACCAGCTGTTCTTCCGGTGTTCTCATCTTGCGTACTCTTTCGTGTGTTACTTGTTGTGGCTGTTCCTATCAGCTATTATAAACATTCATATCCACCTTGTCCAGTTGACGAGCGATGAGCATAGTGCCCACAAGGTCGCTGGTGTTGTTCATCAGGGTATGGATGGGGTCGATGGCTGGCCAGATCGCAGCCAGAATAGGGATAAGGGTCAAAGGCATACCTATGGCCTCCAGCAGGACGGTGGACATGACGATGCCTGCGCCCTTTACGCCTGCAGCGCCTACCGAGAGGATGATGCCGAGGAAGATGAACTGGGCCAGAGAGGCAACCGTGACAGGCATACCGTAGAGGTTGGAAGCGAAGATACAGCACAGTCCGATGAACATAGCGAAACCGTTCATACCGCAGGTGTTGCCCAGAGGCAGGGTGAAGCCATAGATGTTCTCGGGGACACCCAGCTTCTCGCCGGCGACCTTGATGGAGATGGGCAGAGTGGCGGCAGAAGAAGTGGTGGTGACAGCAACGATCATAGGCTCAGAAATCTTCTTCATGAAGGAGATGACCGGCACGCGGGCCAGCAGCTTGATGAGGAGCGGATAGACAATGAGCAGGATCGTAATGCCGCAGCCGTAATCCATGATGATGAAGGAGACGACCTCTTTCATAGTAGCGCCGCTGATGGTAGAGACCATCGTAGCCATCAGGGAGGCGATGCCGATGGGAGAGACTGCCATGATGTACTCGACGATCTTCAGCATGACGTCGCTGCCCTGATCGATGAAGGATGTAAAGACCTTCGCCTTCTCACCCAGACTCAGCAGGGCCACGCCGAGGAAGAGGGCAAAGACGATGACCTGCAGCATATTGGCCGTTGCCATCGCGTTGACGACGTTATCTGGCACCCATGAGACGACGTTGTCGATAAAGTTATAGGTCACGCTCTCCACGTTGGCCGACGCGTCCAGAAACTCGGTAGTGCCTTTTCCCGGCTGAAAGATAAGGCCCACGATGACGCCAACCGCAGAGGCCAGACCCGAGGTGAAGAGGATATAGAGGACAAAGCGGAGACCAACAGAGGCCAACTGCTTGATGTCGCCCATCTTGCAGACGCCGCTGGTGATGCTGAAGAAGACCAACGGGACCATGATCATTTTGAGTAAGCGGAGGAAGATGGTGCCCAGCGGGGACAAGGCAGAGGCGAGAGAGGGCGAGATAAAGCCGATGGCAAGACCGATGACGATGCCAATGAGGATACGGCCACCGAGGCCGAGTTTCTTTTGTTTCTTAGACTCAGTCATGGTATTTTCTCCTATATCAAATTTACTCTTCTCTTTTTATCCGATTCTTTCTTACTTTGCAGCCTTGACCATGTCAGCCGTGATCTGCAGGAACTCCTCGATGTCCTTCACCGAGTTGACGTGGAGGGGAGAGAGCCGGACGACGCCCTTCAGACCGAAAGCGTCCAGCATACGGCGCGAGTACAGGCTGGAAGCGGAACGGTCGAACGTGACGATGCCGCGCTTGTCGTACTCCTTAACGGCCTGCTCACAGGGAATGTTAGCCAGCTCGATGCCAAGGATGAGGTCGCGGGTGGTCAGGTCCTTGCCATCCATCTGAACGGTAACGCCCTCCATGTGGCGCAGGCCGGGCATCTTGTCGGTGCCGTCCAGCATCAGCTCCAGCAGGCCGCGCTCGTGATCGGCGATCCGTTTCATGCCGACCTCGTACAGGGCGCGGCGGTCCGTCTCATCGGGATCCTTCACCTTGCCCAGAGCAACGACGTACTCGATGATCTGCTGCACGGCAGCAAACTGTGCGGTAGCCGGGCTGCCGATCTCCCAGTCGTTCTTGGCCTTGCCCAGCAGACGGTAGTGGTCAAACTCGGCCACACGGTCAGACAGCCATGCCAGCGCAAAGCCGCGTACGCCGAAGAACTTGTAGGGGGCGAAGTGCATCATGTCCACGCCCAGTTCCTCGGGGTTCAGGGCACCGTGGGGGGCATGCTGAACGGCATCGCAGATGATGAAGATGTCAGGGTTCTTCTCGCGGGCTTTCTTGCAGATGGTCTTCAGGTCGTAGATGTATCCGGAGATATTGGACGCGGCCATGCAGCTCAGCACAGCAGTATTCTCATCGATGAGGTCGAGGACTGCTTCAGCGTCCACGCCGCCGGTAGCGGGGTTGGCCTGTGCCACACGCAACTCACAGCCGTGTTTGCTGGCGTTGTAGGTCATCGCGTCGAAGGAGGAGGGGTGCTCCAGCACAGTGGTAACATAGTTGGTACCCTTGGCATGGTCGGCGAAGATGCGGGCCACATCCATCATGATCTGGGAGGCGGTGTAGCTGGGGTAGATAACGCCGGTCTTTGCGCCGAAGATAACGCTCTTAATGTCGATGCGGGCCTTATCTTCCAGTGCCAGCAGTTCCAGAGCCAGCTCGTTGGAGTGCTCAGAGGCATCGGGCATCTCGCTGACACGCTTAAATTCGTCCTCTGCGGCCTTCAGGCGAAGTGAGCCGCCGGCATTGTCCATAAACAAGCGGTGACGGCCCTTGATGTCGGTATCAACATAGTTGAACTTCTCACGCAGAGCAGCCAGTTCCTCTGCGTCGAACATGTTTGCGGTGTACTTGCTTGCAGCCATAGTAATTACTCCTTTTGTCCTGATGTGCTCGGGGTCGCTTGTCTGTTTTTGCAGTTTTTGCCAGCAAAATTTCTTAATTTTGCTCACATCCGCCGCTTTCTTTATGCATATTATACTATGTTTTGCATTTATTGACAAATCGATTATTTTTCTCTATAATATAAAAAATGCTTATATTTGACAAAGAAGGAGTGGACTTTTTGTGGACCATGACCTTTTCGAGACCTATGTCGTCCTCTGTGAAACGGGCAGCATCACCAAGACGGCAGATCTGCTCTACAAGACCCAGCCTGCCATCTCTGCCCGCATCCAGCAACTGGAAAACGAGCTGGGCTGTACCCTCGTCCACCGCGAAAAGGGCAAAAAGAGCATCATTCTCACCCCGCGCGGCGAGGCATTCCTGAAAACTGCGCAAAAATTCATAGAGCTTTATGGTGAGATAGACGAAACGCGCTTCTTCCTCTCCAACTCCATCACCATCTCGACCATTGGCAGCCTCAGCGCCACCCTCGTGCCGGACATCTGCAACCGGGTCATCTCCCGTCACCACACCAAGATGTCTCTTCTTGTCTACCAGAGCATTGAGGCCTACCAGATGGTAGCCAACAAACAGCTTGACCTTGCCTTTGTCTCCACCTCCTCCGAGGTGCCGGGCGTCGATTGTGATGCTCTCTTTCGGCTGGACTATGTGGTCGTGCAGGCCTGCGAGCAGCCCGGCCCACCCATCCACACCACCCTCGACCGCTTCGACCCCAAAGCTGAAATTTACCAGCGCTGGAATCCCGCTTTCGACACATGGCACAACAGCCGTTTTGGCACCCGCAACTACCTCATCCATGTAGACTCCTGCAACGTGATGAAGCAGTTCCTCCAGCAGCCCGGCAGCTGGGCCATCGTCCAGCGTAGCAACCTTCCTGAACTGACCCGTGAGTTTCCAGTTCAAATTTACGAGCTTCTCGACCCGCCCCCGACGCGCATCTGCTACCTTATTTCCAGCGCCTTCCCCGACCACCTAAACGCCCTCGCCATCCGGCATTTTAAGGAGGAGGCGTATGCCTACTCGAAGGAGAATGGCCTACTGCCATCGGGTGTGTGAGAAGGATATGGATATGCGAAAAGGGGCTGTTGCAAAATAGTTCCTCGAAAAATATTGCACAAAACCCGGAACCTTTTCAGAGTCAAAACGGCTCAAAAAGGGTTCCGGGTTTCTAATTTTGTACTATTTCTTTGTGCAGATTGCTATCGCGTTTTTATTTTGCAGCAATCTTATTTTCATGTCTCTCTTTATGAATAATCGCCTGATAGTATCAAAACAGTATCACAGAGCCTTTTGACTCTCAAAATATTGCATTGCATCAATACTTTTCAGGGTTTGCAGATTACTCGAGCTCGATCGTAGCCGGCGGCTTACCGGTGCAGTCATAGAACACGCGGTTCACGTGCTTGACCTCATTGACGATACGGCTGGTGACTGTGCCCAGCACATCCCAAGGCATATTGTAGCTCTCGGCGGTCATGAAGTCGGTGGTGGTGACGGCGCGCAGGGCCACGGCGTAGTCGTAGGTGCGCTCGTCGCCCATGACGCCGACGCTGTGCATATTGGTCAGTGCGGCGTAGTACTGGCTGATCTCCTTATCGAGGCCCGCCTTGGCGATCTCCTCGCGCCAGATGGCGTCGGCATCCTGTACGATGGCGACCTTTTCGGGAGTCACTTCGCCGATGATGCGGATGCCCAGACCCGGGCCGGGGAAGGGCTGGCGGCTGACCAGATACTCGGGCAGACCCAGCTCACGGCCAGCCTGACGGACTTCGTCCTTGAACAGGTTGCGCAGAGGCTCCACCAGCTCCTTGAAGTCCACAGTGTCGGGCAGACCGCCGACATTGTGGTGGCTCTTGATGACGGTGGACTCACCGCCCAGACCACTCTCGACCACGTCGGGGTAGATGGTGCCCTGTGCGAGGAAATCGACCTTGCCGATCTGCTTGGCCTGCTCTTCGAAGACGCGGATGAACTCCTCGCCGATGATCTTGCGCTTGCGCTCCGGCTCGGTGACACCGGCCAGCTTTGCAAAGTAGCGCTCACGAGCGTCCACACAGATGAAGTTGATGTCAAAGCCGTTGGCGTTGCCGGGGCCGAAGACCGAGCAGACCTCTTCCTTCTCATTCTTGCGCAGCAGGCCGTGATCCACAAAAACGCAGGTCAGCTGCTTGCCGATGGCCTTGGCCAGCATGGCGGCCAGCACCGAGGAATCGACGCCGCCGGACAGGGCGCAGAGCACCTTGCCGTCGCCGATGCGCTCCCGCAGGGCCTTGACATTGTTCTCCACGAAAGAGTCCATCTTCCAGTCGCCGGTGCAGCCGCAGACATTGTACACGAAGTTGCGCAGCATCTTCTTGCCCTCTGCGGTGTGGAGCACCTCGGGGTGGAACTGGACGGCGTACAGACCCTTCTCCTCATTCTCTGCCGCTGCCACCGGGCAGTTGACGGTGTGGGCCGTGACCTTGAAGCCGGGCGCCGCCTGCTCGATGTAGTCGTTGTGGCTCATCCAACAGATGGTGGAAGGCTGCACATCGGTGAACATCTTGCTGCTGTTGTCCACGAAGACCTCGGTCTTGCCGTACTCGCGCTCCGGTGCGCGGCAGACATGACCGCCCAGCAGGTGCATCATGAGCTGGCTGCCGTAGCAGATGCCCAGCACAGGCACACCCCAGCGGAAGATCTCGGGGTCGATGGTGGGCGAATCCTCCAGATAGACGCTGTTGGGGCCTCCGGTGAAGATGATGCCTTTGGGGTTCTTTGCCTTGATGACGGAAAGATCTGTCTTATAGGAATAGATCTCACAGTAGACATTGTTCTCGCGGACGCGGCGCGCGATGAGCTGATTGTACTGGCCGCCAAAGTCCAGCACGATCACGGTTTCATGCTGCATGATGTTCTCCTCTCTGTTGTTCCTGGTGTGCTTTCTATAGCTGGATTTAGTATAGCACATTCCACAACCAAAAGCGACATCTTTTGTATATTTTCCTGTTTTGGTTTTTCATTTTGAATTGTAAACCTTTTTGCAACTCTCAAGTTGACGCCGCTGCTCCAGTCTGTCATACTGGGCGTATGGCCGCTTTGGGCCAGACACCGGCCCCCGGGGCCGCAAGTATAGGAGGAGCATTCATTATGAGTCAAACCACACAGGCCGCTTCGGCCAGCAAATCCAAGTTTTCCGTCCGCGACATCTGCTACGCGGGCCTGTTCGCCGCCGTCATCGCAGTGATGGCCCAGATCTCCATCCCGATGCCTCTGGGCGTCCCCATGACCATGCAGACCTTCGCCATCACGCTGGCTGCTGTGGTGCTGGGTTCCAAGCTTTCTGCCATCGCTACGCTGGTCTATCTGGCGCTGGGTGCCGTGGGCGTGCCGGTGCTGGCCAACTTCTCCGGCGGCTTTGATAAGTTCGTCGGCCCCACCGGCGGCTTCCTCATCTCCTTCCCCCTGATGGCCTACATCATCGGCCTCGGCGTTGAGCACCGCAACGCCTTCAAGGGCGCGTTCGTCACCGCTGTCGTGGTTGGCACTCTGGTCAACTATGTGGTGGGCGTCGCCCTCTTCGTGGTGGTAGCCCACAGCACCATCGCCGTCGGTATCTCTGCCTGCGTGCTGCCCTTCATCCCCACCGCCATCATCAAGGCTGTGCTGGCCTGCGCCATCGGTCTCAATCTGCGGAAGCGTATCCCGGGTCTGAAGGCATGAGCATCGTACTTCGTCCCCACCATCTGCTCTGCACACAGGGCTACTCCGGCAAGGGCTACGACAACGATTTTGTCGCCCACATGACCGATGTGGTGCACCAGCTCCGGGATGTTCCCGGCACCACCATCCGCCTCACCTTCTCCACCGACACGCTCTGTTCCTGCTGCCCCAACAAGCTGGGCGAGGATCTCTGCGACACGCAGGAAAAGGTCAAGCGCTACGACGCAAAGACAGTAGAATACTTCGGCCTCGAGGAAAAGGAATACGTCTATCAGGACCTCATCCGTGCCATCGACGCCAAGGCCACACCCGAGATCCTCGCCGACATCTGCCGCGACTGCTGCTGGTTCCCCGTCAGCGCCTGCTGCAAGAACATCTGCGAAGGCCGATATGTGAAGTAAGCCGCAAGCTCTGAAGTCCCATGTTCCCACAACAGTGTGAACACGGGACTTTTTGCATATAACAGAAGACCCGTGGTGCAGAGCTTTCCGCACCACGGGTCTTTTTCCAATCTGATCAGGCGATGAACTTGTCGTACAACCCAAACACAAAGATGAACAGGACGATGAGGGGCAGGCCATAGGTCAGATAGCCGCGCATCCAGTCCTGCACCTTGAGGCCGTCGCCGGTGTTGACTTCCTTCTTGTAGTTGTCCCAGCCCCAGCCGTAGCGGGTGACGCAGAACAGCAGGTAGACGAGGGAGCCGAGAGGCAGGAAGAGGTTGCTGACGAGGAAGTCCTCCAGATCCAGCACTGCGCCGCCGAAGATGGCGAAACCGTCCCATGCCCAGACATTGTAGCCCAGCACGCAGGGCAGTGAGAGGGCGATGATGAGGAAGAGGTTGACGAGGCTGGACTTCTGACGGCTCCAGCCGGTCAGCTCCATGCCGCAGCAGATGATGTTCTCAAAGACGGCCAGAACGGTGGAAAGGGCCGCAAAAGCCATGAACAGGAAGAACAGGCTGCCCCACAGACGGCCCATCGACATATTGGCGAAGATGTTGGGCAGGGTGATGAAGATGAGGCTGGGGCCGCTGGTCTGGTCCACGCCGTAGGTAAAGCAGGCCGGGAAGATTATGAGGCCGGAGGTCAGAGCCACGAAGGTATCCAGCACCACGACACGGACGCTCTCCCCCAGCAGGGCGTGCTCCTTGCCGATGTAGCTGCCGAAGATGGCCATTGCGCCGACGCCGAGGCTCAGGGTGAAGAAGGCCTGATTCATGGCCCCCACCAGCGTGTTGACGACGCCCACCTCCTTCATGCGGCCAAAATCGGGCACAAGATAGAAGCGCAGGCCCTCCTTTGCGCCGGGCATGAACAGGCTATTGACGGCCAGCACCACCATGATGACCAGCAGGGCGATCATCATCCCCTTCGTCACCTTCTCAAGGCCGTTCTGCAGGCCGCGGGCGCAGACAAAGATGCCGAACACCACGACCACCACCATCCAGAAGCCCATGATGAGCGGGCTTGCCAGCATCTCGGTGAAGGCGTCTGCCACCTGACCGGCATCCAGACCGGAGAGCTTTCCGGCGGCGGTCATGTAGAAGTAGTGGAGCATCCAGCCCGACACCGTGGTGTAGAACATCATCAGCAGATAGCAGCCGATGAGGGTGAAGTAGCCGTGGATGTGCCACTTCTGGCCGGGCTTCTCGAGGGCCTGATAGGCGCGCACCGGGCTTTTGTGGCTGGCGCGGCCCACGGCGAACTCCATGCTCATGATAGGCAGGCCCAGAATGACGAGGAAGAGCAGGTAGAACAGCACGAACGCGCCGCCGCCGCCCTGACCTGCCATGTAGGGGAACTTCCACACATTTCCGATGCCGATCGCGCAGCCGGCGGAAAGGAGGATGAACCCGAGTCTCGATTTGAGTTTTTCGCGTTCCATTGATTGTCTCCTTTATTGCACCATGCAAAGATCTGCGCCCGTCGTGCTTCGTACACGACGGGCGCACAGTGTATTGATTATATCACAGCTTGCGGCAAGTTTTCCAGAAGTCTCACTTGAATCTTTTTCATATTTTCTCAAAAAATCCAACTGTATCTTCACCCTTTGAGCAGCTCCGCCTGCATTTCGTCCAGCTGCTCGTAGCTGTAGAGGCGGTTAAGGGCCTCCACCAGTTCTTTTTTCGAGAGCCGGGGCGGCAGCCCGAGGGCTGAGAGCAGCTTCAACTTCCGCTCCGCCGAGCCTGCCGTGCCCGAAAGCCCCCACTCGTAGAGGTCGGTGTAGGTGATCTGCCGCCCCTCCGGCTTCACCGGGGTCGTATCGGCCTCTTCGCCCAGAGCATCCCGCAGCGCCTGCAGGACAAGGGCGTCGTCCACGCCCTCGACCCCCAGAAGCCCCTCCTTGCCGGGCTGAGCCTTCCGCTTTTCCTTGCCGTGGATAGCCGGGACATAGGCCTGTACGACATTCTTTTCCCCCACCAGATTCGTGATGTAGGTGCGGATGCGGAAGCCCGCTGCGTCGGAGTCCGTCAGCAGGATGAGGCCGTTCCTGCGGGCCAATGTCTTGAAAAGCTGCTGACGCTTCTTGTCCTTATAGATGCCAAAGCCGTCCGTCAACAGGATCATGGCGTCCGTCAGATGAGACAGGCGGGCGGCATCGTACTTGCCCTCCACGATGAGCACACGGTCGGTGTGCAGCAGTTCCTGTTTTTCGCTCATCTTCTTCCTCCTGCCATAGCCAAGCGGCAGAGCGCCGTTTCCAGAAGGGTCTGGGCGCTCACCGGCTGGCTTTTCAGACTCCTGTCCAGCTCCAAAAGGATCTGCATACAGGCCTCGAGCTGGGGCAGGGTGTAGTGGCTGGCCGTCTCCGCCGAGCGCTTGAGCCGGTAGTCGCTGCCCTTGTAGCCAAAGTCCTTGAACACGGTGTTATAGCTTTTCCGCTTGGCCGCGCCCAGCTTGACCCGGTACAGATCGACGTAGCTGCCGATCATGGCAGCAGTGATGGGGATCGGCTCCTGCTGTAAGCGCAGCAGGGTCTGGAGCTTTTTGCACGCGCCGGTAGCGTTTTTCGCCGTGATCATCCGTATCATCTCGAAGACATCGGCCTCAAGGCTCACGGTGCCCATCTCGGCCACCATCGCCGTGGTCACAGTCTGATAACCCGAGAGGGCGCAGAGCTTATCCACCTCGTTTTCCAGCAGGAAGGGGTCTTCGCCGCAGCGTTCCAGCAGGGCCGCCGCCGTGCCCTCGGAGAGGGTAGTGTCCTGCGCTTTGGCCCGGTCCATCATCATGACCTTCAGCTCGTAGGGCTTGGGCTTGGCCAGCTCCTCGGCAAAGCCGACCTTGGTGCACTGGGCGACGAGCTTCTGCGCCCGCTTGCCCAGCTTGAGCTTATTGCGTTCCAACTCAAACACGCTGCCCAGCACCACCACAGCGTTTTCGAGGCTGGCCAGCGTAGCGCACAGCTCGTCAAGGTCTTTGTCGCTGTAGGCGGCGGGGTCCACCTCGGGCAGAAGCACCACCCGCCGCGTCCCGAAGAAGGAGATGGTGCCTGCCGCCATGATGAGCTGCTCGATTTCCGGCGTCGCGCCGTCCAGCACCGTCGTCTCCTCGTCCTCGCCCTCGGCCAGCAGCTTCGACGCCCGGGCCACGGCCTGCCGGACCAGATACCGCTCACTGGAATAAAAATAGTAGACCGGACAGCCCCCTTGGGCCAGCTGCCGGAGTTTCGTTTCCGTTGCCAAATCATCGGCTCCTTTTTCTATTAAGGTGATGGCCTTATTTTATCATACTCCGCCCGCTTTGAAAAGCGCTCACCCTGCGAGGCGGAGGCGCAGGCGGGAGACGGGCACAGCGTCGCTCTCCCGCATCCAGCGGTACTTTCGGCTTAGGGTCAGGCAATCGGTGTACCGGATGTTGTCCGGCCGCGCCATCGACGCCAGCAGCCACTCGGCCCGGATGGGCTTTGCAGGGCGGACGGTGCCGCTTACCGTGACAAACCGCTGCCCGCCGATGGTCAGCCGGACGATGCAGCCCTGCCGGGTGCGGTAAAGCTCCAAGTCCACCCCTCCGCAGGCGGCACGGCGGGTGGTGTCCGCAGCCAATGCTGCGGCTTTGATGCGCGTTTCGGCTTTCAAGTTGCAGGGCGTCTCCGGCTGCATCCGCAGGTCCACCAGCAGCTCCACCGTTTTTACACCCCGCTTTTCCAGCTGGGTCTCCACGGCCCGCTGGGTGATGCTGCTGCCCCGGAAGAGAACGACCGCCTGTTCCCGCCGGGTGATGATGACGGCGGGCGCGGCCTGCGTGCCCACAAGCTCAATGTTCACCACGTTCCAGCTCAGGGCCGTTTCAAGGCCGAAGGCCAGCGCCGTCAGTAAAACGACCGTAGGAAGTGCCGCCCGGAGGCGGACATTCCACCGCATCGCCGCTGCGCAGAGCAAGAACAGCACGAGGCACACCAGTGCGGCATACCCGCCATCGAACCAGAGCGACGCCCCCGGCAGACCGGACACCCGGAAGGCCCACTCGTTCATCCCAAACGCCAGCCCCTCGGCACAGAAGGCTATGGGGCAGCGGAGGATCTCAAACAAGGGCAGGGATCCGAAATTCTGGGCCGCCAGACCCAGCAGCGCCGCGCCGAGGCTGAGGCCCAGCATCGGCCCCACCATCCAGAGGACCGCCACGCCCGACACCACGGCCCAGACCGTCGCGCTCATCCCCCGCAGCACCAGCACCGGGAAGGTCGCCGCCGAGGCGCAGAGGGAGACGCAGAGCGCATCCCACACGCCGCCCGCCAGACGGCGGAGGAGCAGCATCGGGCGGGAGGGCTTCTTCCCCTGTTTTTTCTTCTTATTATAGTAGGCTTTCCGGCCTCGCTTTGCGCACGTTCCCCCGGCCAGCGTGCCCAGCACCGCCGCAAAGGACAGCTCGAAGCCCACGTCACAGACAGCGTACCCGTTGCCCAGACACATGAGGACGCCCGCCGCACCCAGCGAGGTGAGGGTGTCCGCCGGGCCTCCCAGCCAGACCCCGAGGGAGCTGATCCAGACCGCCACCGCCGCCCGGAGGACCGAGGGCGTCACACCGGTGATGCCCACCAGCAGGAGAGCCGTCCCGGCCCGGAGCAGAGACCTCGCCCGCCGATAGGCCCGGCTGCGCTCCCGCTCCCGGCGGGGCAGAGCGTCCAGCAGACCACAGAAGATGGTGACGTGCAGGCCGCTCACCACCAGCACATGGGAAAGTCCTGCGCCCCGGTAGGCGCTGCGGAGGGCGGAGGAAAGATGGCTCTTGTCTCCTGCGGCCATCGCAGCCAGAATGCCGCCGGTGTTTTCTGCCATGCCGCCGCGCAGAGCGCGGCTCAGGGCCGCTTGGAGGCGGGCCGTCCGGGCACGGAAGCTTCGGCCCGGCCCAAGCCGCAGCATCCCCGACTGATACTCCGCGCTCAGGGCGATGCCGTCGGCGTAGTCGCCGAGGCGCTGGGTGGCGTCCGGCAGGTCCAGCGCGAAGCGGCCCCGGATGCGGCCGCCTGCCTCGCATCGGGGCAGACTGACACACTCCACACGGAACCGGACAGCCTCTCCGTCTACCGTCTCCACCCGCAGCACAGCGCTCACCCGGCCCGCCCCATAGGCGCGGCCGATGCTCTCCACCTCTGCGGTCAGGACGGCTTCCTGTCCGGCGTATGACCCCTGTATTTTCGCCAGCCGGGCATCGGTGGTCTCCCGGATGCCGACGCCAACCAAAGCGCCCAGCAGCAGACAGACCGCATAACCTCGTGCAGCCCCGCCTTTCCACCAGACCAGCAGGCAGAAGACAACAAAAATTGCCGCAGACGGCAGCAAAAGCCCCGTCTGCGGCAAAAATGAGCACAATGCTAACACACCCAGCGCACTCAGGCAGAACGCGCAGAGCGGGCGTCGCATCTCAGCTTAGTGGAAAAACAGCGGCAGCGGCTCAAGGAAGATGATGTCCTTGCGCTGTGCTGCATCGCCCTCGGCCAGAACGGCCGCCTGACCCACGATGGTGCACTGGGTCTGCTCGGCCAGCTCATCCAGAGCCTTCAGGGAGCCGCCGGTGGAGATGACGTCATCCACGACCAGCACCCGCTTGCCGCTCATCTTGTCCAGCTCCTTGCGGTCGATGACCAGCTTCTGCTTCCCTGCCGTGGTGATGGACTGATCCTCGACGACGACGGGGTCGGGCATATACAGCTTGACGCCCTTGCGTGCGCAGACGTAGGGCTTGCCGCTCTGGCGGCTCATCTCGTGGGCCAGCGGGATGCCCTTGGCCTCAGCGGTCAGCAGGATGTCGAACTCCGGGCACTTCTTGAGCAGCTCGGCAGCAGCAGCCACGGTCAGCTCGGCGTCGCCCAGCATGATGAAGGCTGCGATGTCCAAGTGGTCGTCCACCTTACAGATGGTCAGCTCACGGGTCAGGCCCGCGACGTTCAGGGTATAAGTCTTAGCCATATTCAACGATCTCCTTCATTTTCCGGAATCAGACAGGCAGCTTCTCGCCGCCCAGAACATGGAAGTGCAGATGCTTGACGGTCTGGCCGGCATCCTCGCCCACATTGGAGATGACGCGGTAGCCGTTGTCGAGGCCCTGCTCCTTGGCGAGCTTTGCGATGACCGCGAACACATGGCCCAGCAGAGCGCCGTCAGCCTCAGTCAGCGCAGCGGCCGAGGGGATGTGCTTTTTCGGGATGACGAGGAAATGCACCTTGGCCTGCGGGGCGATGTCGTAGAATGCCACCACCTGCTCGTCCTCATAGAGCTTCTTCGAGGGGATCTCCCCCGCTGCAATTTTGCAAAACAGACAATCTTCCATGGGAATCGCTCCTTCCTACTATCTATTATCAGGATGCTGCCGCATGCTGTCAAGCCTCTCCCCTTGGGAGAGGTGTCTGCGAAGCAGACGGAGAGGGCAAAGGCGCTGACAGGAGACCCAAAGCACAGCGATATTATCGCTCTACCAAAAGCGCCTGCCTATCGCGCCGCAGCGGCTCTTGGGCCACAGGCTTGCCCTCTCAGTCACCTGCGGTGACAGCTCTCCCAAAGGGAGAGCCTTCTGCGCACAGCTCCTACGTCCTAAAATCAGCCCAGCTGCTTCTCCACGATGCCCTTGACCGCAGCCAGAGCCTCGTCGATCTTGGTCTCCTCCTTCAGGCCGGCCATAGCGAAGTCGGGCTTGCCGCCGCCCTTGCCGCCTGCGATGGCAGAGATCTCCTTGACCAGATTGCCTGCCTTGAGGCCCTTTTCCTGTGCCAGCTTGTTGACGGTGACAGCCATGGTGATCTTATCGTCCGTTTTGCCGACCAGAACCGCCACGCAGGGGTTCACGGCCTTGTCGCGGATGGAGTCGCACATACCGCGCAGGGTGTCGCCGGAGGTGCCGGTGAAGTATGCAGAAGCGATCTTCACGCCGCCGACTTCCTCGGCATTGTCGAACAGGCTGTCCACCTTGGAGGCGGCGACCTTGGCCTTGATCTCCTCCAGCTCCTTGCTCATGGCCTTGTTCTCGGCCATGACGGCCTCGGCACGGATGGGCAGAGAGGTGATGTTGTTGGCCTTCAAGGTGTTGGCCACGGTGTGCAGCATTGCCTCCTGCAGGTTTGCACGGATGAGCAGGTTGCGGCCGGTAACGGCCTCGATGCGGCGGATGCCGGCGGCGACGGAGGACTCGCTGACGATCTTGAAGCCGCCGATCTGGGCGGTGTTCTTGACGTGGGTGCCGCCGCAGAACTCAGTGGACCAGCCCTCGATGTCAACCACGCGGACGACCTTGCCGTACTTCTCGCCGAAGAGGGCCATTGCGCCCAGCTTCTTGGCCTCCTCGATGGGCATCTCCTTGACGGTGACGTTCATCGACTCGTAGATCTTATCGTTGACGATCTTCTGCACCCGGGCCAGCTCCTCGGGGGTGACTGCGCTGAAGTGGGTGAAGTCGAAGTGGGTGATCTCGGCGTCCTGATAAGAGCCTGCCTGATGGACATGGTCGCCCAGAACCTCGCGCAGAGCAGCCTGCAGCAGGTGGGTGGCGGTGTGGTTGCGGGCGATGGCCATACGGTATTCCTTATCCACGCAGGCGGTCAGGTGGTCGCCGACATGGACGATGCCGCTCTCGAGGGTGCAGGTGTGGACGTAGTAGCCCTTGGGGGTCTTCTTGACGTCCTGCACCCGCAGCACGCACTCAGGGCCGCTGATGACGCCGTGGTCTGCGGCCTGACCGCCCATCTCAGCGTAGAAGGGAGTCTTGTCCAGAACCACCAGCACGCCTTCCTTGGCCTGCTCGTCGGTGGCGATGGCATCGGTCAGGGTCTCCTCGTCGCTCAGAGCCACGACGACACTGTCGCTCTTGAGGCTGTCGTAGCCCACGAACTCGGTGAGGTCAGCGGTCAGAGCGCCGAACAGGTCCTCGCTCCAGCCGGAGATGTTCTTCTTGAGGCGCTCGGCACGGGCACGCTCCTTCTGCTTGGTCATCTCGGCGTGGAAGCCATCCTCGTCGATCTCGATGCCCTGCTCGGCGGCGATCTCCTTGGTCAGGTCGAGGGGGAAGCCGAAGGTGTCGTTCAGCTTGAAGACGTCCAGACCCTTCAGCAGGTGCTGGTGAGCCTTCTCCAGACCGTCGATCATGTTGTTCAGGATGTTCATGCCGGCATCGATGGTGCGGGCAAAGTTTGCCTCCTCGGTGCCGATGACCTTCTTGATATAGGCGTCGTGCTCACGCAGCTCGGGGTAAGCGGACTCGCTGGACTGGATGACCGTCTCCACCAGCTCCACGAGGAAGGGGCGGCTGATGCCCAGCATCCGGCCATGGCGGGCAGCGCGGCGGAGCAGACGGCGCAGCACATAGCCGCGGCCCTCGTTGGAGGGCAGAATGCCGTCAGACACCATGAAGGTGCAGCTGCGGATGTGGTCGGTGATGACGCGGATGGAAATGTCCTCCTTGGGGTCAGCACCGTAGGTCTTGCCCGCGATGTGCTCCACATGGTGCAGCACGCTCTGGACGGTATCGACCTCGAACAGGTTGCCCACGCCCTGCATCACGCAGGCCAGACGCTCCAGACCCATGCCGGTATCGATGTTGGGGCGGGCCAGACGCTCGTAGTGGCCCTTGCCGTCGGCGTCGAACTGGCTGAACACGAGGTTCCAGATCTCCATATAGCGGTCGCAGTCGCAGCCCACGCCGCAGGTCGGCTTGCCGCAGCCGTACTCGGGGCCGCGGTCGAAATAGATCTCAGAGCAGGGGCCGCAGGGGCCGGAGCCGTGCTCCCAGAAGTTGTCCTCCTTGCCCAGACGGACCATGTGGTCGGGGGCGACGCCCACCTTCTTGGTCCAGATGTCGTAAGCCTCGTCGTCCTCCTTGTAGACCGAGATGTGGAGCTTGTCCTTCGGGATGGCCATCCACTCGTCGCTGGTCAGGAACTCCCAAGCCCAGGGAATGACCTCCTCCTTAAAGTAGTCCTGGAAGGAGAAGTTGCCCAGCATCTCGAAGAAGGTGCCGTGGCGGGCGGTGATGCCCACGCGCTCGATGTCAGGGGTGCGGATGCACTTCTGGCAGGTGGTCACGCGGTGGCGGGGAGGCTCCTCCTGAGCGAGGAACCACTTCTTCATGGGGGCCATGCCGCTGTTGATGAGCAGCAGGCTGGGGTCGTTCTTCGGGACGAGCGGGAAGCTGTCCAGACGCAGATGGCCCTTGCCCTCAAAGAAGGTAAGGTACTTGTCACGCAGTTCGTTCAAACCGGTCCATTGCATAGTTTTTATCTCTCCTCGTGTATCGGCGTCCTCCTCCGGACGCAGTTTGTTATGGCAGGCTGACAAAAAACAAAAAACAGCCCTCATCCCGAAAAGGGACGAAGGCTGTCTGAAAAGCTCCGTGGTACCACCCAAATTGCAGAAAAGCCCGCCGGGCCTCTGCCGCTTTGTGCGCTGTAACGCTGCGCAGCGTCCGGTTCGTTTCGCCGGAAGCTCCGGGGTGGCGTAAAAAATGCTCTGCCGGAACGCCTTTCAGCCAAGGGCGTTCTCTCTGGGCGGCGGCACACATCCTTCTGGCCCCATCCTTGCCATTTGCCATAATTTCCGTTCACACGCAAAGGGGCACCCTGCTCCTCTGCGCTCATTTCAGATTATAGCATAGTCAGGCCATTTGTCAACGGGTTTTACAAAAAACTCCCCTTACGGCACCCAGATGCGGAGGATATTGCTCACCTTGCCGTCGGTCGTGGAGACGGTGGTGTTGTACTCCGTCCAGCTGTCCAGATCCGCACCGACGGCGCTGGCCACGCCGTTGGTGCCGTTGGTCTCCACCGATGCAGCGTCCACACCGGAAGAGCTGTCGCTGAGGGTGATGTTCTCATCCATCGGCAGGACAAGCTCGCCCACCATATAATAGACCGGGTAATCGTCGTAGGTGACGGTGCGGTAGACGTCATTGCTGCGCCACAGGTCCACACCGCCCTGCTCGATGCCGCCGTTGATAGAAACGATGCCTGTCTCCTCGTTCCGCTCGATGCTCTCGACGGTCAGGTCCTGTGCCTCCACAGCCCCGTCCGGATGGATGCGGATGGCCTTGCCTGCTTCCAGCCCGTCGATGTCTTCGGTCCGGTAGCTGTCGTAGGCATAGACCGTCATGTCCATCTGGCGCTTTTTGGCATCCACATTCGTGATGTTCGCTGCAAACTGATAGGAGCCGGTCTTTATCTCTTCCAGACTGCCTTGAGCGATGGGCAGGACAACGCCCTCCGCCGTTTCGGGCTGGGAGACGACCTCACTGCTGGCGGCAGGGCTGGCCGCAGCCATCGAAGCGGCCATACTGCTGGTGGCGCTGGCCGCGCTGGCAGAGCTGCAGCCGGTCAGAACACTCAGCGCCAGAACGCCTGCAAGGAGCATCCGTTTCTTATCGTTCTTCATATCGATACCTTCTTCCCTCTCTATAATAGGTATTTCATGCCTAACTTGTTTTGCACTGGCACAGTATACACTTGTTTTGGGAAAAAGTAAACTCCCAACTTGACGCAGGAAGTTGGATTCGCTACAATAAAAGCAAATCTTAACTCATTCTTAACCTTAGAGAGGAAACTTCCGTGAAAATATTGAAAGTAAAATGTCTCGCCCCCACCCGGCTGGACAACTATCTGATGCAGCAGTTCCCCGCACTGAACCCCGGTCGGCTGAACAAGGCCCTGCGCGAAAACAAGATCAAGCTCAACGGCAAAAAGCAGCCCCTCTCCACCCGTGTCATGGCGGGCGATGAGATCAAGCTGTTCATCCTCGACGATGTGCTGGACGCCGACAAGCGGGTGGAAGGCCCAGCGTGGAAGAACGCCCGCGGCCCGGCACAGGTAGTCTACGACTGCCCTCAGATCCTCATCGTCAACAAGCCCGCCGGCCTCGCTGTGGACGGCCCGGACGACGACACCCTGCTCAACCGCGCTCTGCTCTACCTCAGCCAGCAGGGCGAGTATAAGGAGAACGACATCTACACCCCCGCCCTCTGCCACCGTCTCGACACCGGCACCAGCGGCCTTGTCATCATCGCCAAGACCCCCGAGGCCGAGGAGCTGTTCCTCGCCGCCATCAAGAGCCGCGAGGTGAAAAAGACCTACCTCTGCGTCACCTTTGGCCGTCCTACGCCCCCGGACGCCACCCTCGGCGGCTATCTGCTCAAGGACGCCGACCGCGGCATCGTCAAGATCGTGGAGGACAAGCAGCCCGGCGCGAAGGATGTGGAGACCCAGTATGAGACCATCGCCGTCTCGGGCCGTCTGGCCCTGCTGAAGGTGCGGCTCATCACCGGCCGCACCCACCAGATCCGCGCCCACATGGCCAGCATCGGCTGCCCCATCCTCGGCGACAGCAAGTACGGCAACAACACCGCCAACCGCGAGCTGAAGCTGAAGTATCAGGCCCTCTGCGCGTGGGAGCTGACCATGCCTCACTTCAATCAGCCCGATTTCGAGTTCCTCAGCGGCAAGACCTTCCACGCCCCGAAACCGTGGTACTATCAGCAGGTGCTGGATGGGACTCTGAAGTAAACTTGAACCGCAAAGCGGCATCTTCCTGTTTGGATGGAAGATGCCGCTTTTTCTTACTTATTTTCCCGAAAAGTATTCGTCGCAGAACGCAAACCAGAGCTTTTCATAATCTCTATGTTTTACTTCAATCAGTTGATAAGGGGATACAATATTTCGCCTGATAGCTTCTGCCGCAAAATCTCTGACATAATCGTCCGCCTTTGTATAAAATCCATACACATTTTGGATTCCTTTTTCAGCCGCCACAAACAACCGGGTATGACCATCCACAGAAACATTGCGACCTTCCCACTTCACAAGCGGAATCACCAAATCTTCTTCTGTGTAAACAAAATCACTTACGGCTCGCTTCTTGATTTCATCCACATAAAATTGTGAAGGCTGAATTTCCGCTATGGAAATTCGTACCAATTCTACCGCAGGATATGTTTTCACAAGATTATTCGATTCATCCCAAAAGTTCGTAATATGCTCAGCGTAGAATCGAAAATTTTCTATTACACTCTCATAGAAATTTGGGTTCTTTCCTCTTATAATTGCATCTGTTTTTGATACAATTTCTACTTCATACGGTTCATCTCCAATAAGAAATGCTCCGTGTTGATTTAGAACTTTTTTCGAAAATCGAGAATCCGTATATGTATTTATTCGATTTACTCCGGGCATGTATTCTTCTTTTTTCATCGTCTTACATCTTTATCCCTTTTATAAAATCTTAAAGGGCCTTATCTTTCCGAATCTCAAACTCCATGCCAAGGATTTGTTCTTCCTCATTTGTATATTGTTTTAATGTAATCATGATAGATTCCTCTATAATTTCAGTTATCCCCGCCTTCGCTGACCACCACCGATTTCATCATATCATATTTCATTTACTTTTGCAATAAACCGCAGAATCTTCTGTTTCTTTTCTGCGGCAGCGCCGCAAATCAACAAACCCCTGAAAAATCGAAAAGAGATCTTCACGCCGCAGGCGGGAATCTCCCGATTTTCAGGGGTTTGTCTACTTCTTTGGGGTTCCAAGGGGCGAGCAGCCCCTTGGCCATGCCTCCCGCGCTTCGGAAGCAGCGGGCGCTTTTCTGGTACTCTTTTGGCGCGCAAAAGAGTATAGTTCTCCCTTTAGATGCGCACCATCTCGCGGGTGATCTCGCTGATGGAGTGCGCACCGCACATCTGCATGGTGTCGGCCAGCTCACCGGCCAGCTTATCGATGTAGCACTTGACGCCTTCCTCGCCGCCGCCGTAGACAGCCGTGACGAAGGGGCGGCAGATGAGGATGCCGTCAGCACCCAGAGCCAGTGCCTTGAAGACATCGACGCCGGTGCGGATGCCGCCGTCCACGAGGACCTTGACGCCAGTGCCCTTGAGGGCGGCGGCGATCTCAGGCAGGACCTCGGCGGTGGCGGGGCACTGGTCGAGGACGCGGCCGCCGTGGTTGGACACCACGATGGCAGCGGCACCGGCCTCCTTGGCCTTCAGCGCGCCCTTGACGGTCATGACGCCCTTGACGATGAAGGGCCGCTCGGCCAGCTTAACGATCTCGGCCAGCTCGGCCACGCTCTTGCTGCCCGCCGGAGGGGTCATGTTCTTGAGGAAGGGCAGGCCGGCGGCGTCCACATCCATGGCAACGGCAAAGCAGCCGCTGGCCTTGGCCTGCGCCATCTTCTCCTTGATGGTGTCGATGTTCCACGGCTTGATGGTGGGCACGCCACAGCCGTCGGCATTGCCGATGGCCTTGGTGGCCATGGTCATGACGTCGGGGTTGGTGCCGTCGCCGGTGAAGGCGGCGATACCGCTCTCGGCGCAGGCCCGCACCAGCACGTCGTTGTAGGTCATGTCGGTGTAGGTATCGGAGTAGTGGAGGTTCACCGCGCCCACCGGGCCGGCGAAGAAGGGATACTTAAAGCTGCGGCCAAACAGCTCGACGTGGGTGTCGGGGGTGCCGTTTTCGCACAGGGTGTCCATGTTCACCCGGATGTCGGCCCACTTATTGTAATTGCGGATGGCCGTGTCGCCCACGCCCTTTGCACCGGGGCCGGGGATCTGATTCTTGCAGGCCACGCCGTTGCACACGGGGCAGGCCTTGCAGTATTTGCCGATGCACTGGCGGGCATTGGCCAAAACATCTGAATAATTCATCTGTTTTTCCTCCTGATTTTCCTTGTCTTTCGCGGAGCTTCTGCGCCCTGCATACTCTCTGCCCTCATCATAGTCCCGTTTCGTGCCTGCGTCAAGAGCTTTTTCGACGCTCTCGGCTCCACCGCATTCGCTGCTTCGTCATTTTTGAAAAAATACAAACTTTTTTGAAAAAAAGCTTGACAAAAGACCTTCTTTCAGGTATTATAGTGGAGCGCTGAGGGCCACGGCCTGAAGCGGTGAAAACTGAAGATGTGGAAAGATGGCTGAGTTGGTCTAAGGCGCACGACTGGAAATCGTGTAACGTGTCAAAAGCGTTCTGGGGTTCGAATCCCCATCTTTCCGCCACAAAACCCAGAACCGATGGTTCTGGGTTTTTGTTTTGTTCCGAAAGAGGCTCTCCCAAAGGGAGAGGACAGAAAGGGTAGTCTATATGTCTATCAGCATCGCCATGCCCCGGATGAGCACCGACCCGGAGCTTACCACCGCGCAGTCGAAATATCTGGAAAGTCTGGCCCGGGCCGGGGCCGAGGTACACTGGGTAGAGCTTTCTGACCCGGACGCCGCTGTGGCCGAAGCGCTGACCTGTGACGGCCTGCTGCTCCCGGGCGGCGGCGACATGGACCCCGCTTTTTATGGGCAGGAGCGCATCCCCGCCTGCGGTGAGCCGAATCTTCTGCGGGATGCCGCCGAACCGAAGCTGCTGCGGGCTTTCCTCGCCGCAGACAAGCCGGTGCTGGGCATCTGCCGGGGCATTCAGGTGATGAACGCCGTGCTGGGCGGCACCCTGTATCAGGACATCAAGCCCTTCGAGCACGTCCCCCACAACGACCACTGGGCGAAAGTCCACACCGTCACGGTGCGGCGGGGCACTCTGCTCTCCCGCCTGCTGAGGCAGGACACCGTCCTCGTCAACAGCCAGCATCATCAGGCGGCAGACCGCATTGCCCCCGGATTGGAGGTCGCCGCCCTCAGCGAGGACGGCATCGTGGAAGCGCTGGAAAAGCCGGACGCACGTTTCTGCCTCGGCGTCCAGTGGCATCCGGAGTGGCTCAGCGATGCAGACCCGGCGCAGCAGGGGTTGTTTGATGCGTTTGTGGAGGCTTGCAGAGGGTAAATGGTTCTCGCGCTGGTGGCGCGGATTAAATCGCTCTTGCGGTGGGGCTAAGTTCTCTTTTGCGTGCCAAAAGAGAACCAGAAATCCTTCTCGCGCTGGTGGCGCGGGGCAGGGTTTCTCTTTTGGTCAAATGGCATGCGCTCCGCGCGGGCCAGAGGCAGGGAGGGGTGTTTCGACTCCCCCCTCCCTACCTCTGGACTCCACTCTCCCCGCAACGAGTTAAGGGCTGCTCGCCCTTAACAATTCCAATGTGGAAGTCGAAGCCCAAAAATGCTAGCCGCTTCGCTAAGACGGGTTGCGGTGCCCA
>NZ_DAWCVJ010000031.1:0-27044 GCF_052358865.1 Faecalibacterium sp. | reverse complement strand
CCGAAGAACCTCGAAGAGCAGGCCATCAGCCTCGTGGGCACCGACATCTACGAAAAGCTCATCAAGGGCTACACCGGCAAGCAGTGGGGCCGCCCCTGCACCGAGCTGCCCGCCTTTATCATCAAGCGTCTGCCCGTCCGCTTCACCTACGACGACAACTACTTCAACGCCCTGTATCAGGGCATCCCCAACGGCGGCTACACCGCCATGGTGGAAAAGATGCTGGACGGTGTGGAGGTGCGTCTGGGCGTGGATTATCTGGCCGGGAAGGCAGAGCTGGACAAGCTGGCCGACAAGGTGGTCTACACCGGCCCGGTGGATGCCTACTTCGGCTACCGGCTGGGTGCGCTGCAGTACCGCAGCGTCCGCTTCGAGACCGAGACGCTGGACACCGACAACTATCAGGGCAACGCCGTCGTGAACTACACCGACGCCGAGACCCCCTACACCCGCATCATCGAGCACAAGCACTTTGAGTTCGGCACCCAGCCCAAGACCGTCATCAGCCGGGAGTACAGCGCCGAGTGGAAGCCCGGCGACGAGCCGTATTACCCGGTGAACGATGATAAAAATGGTGCTTTGTACGCTGAGTATAAGAAGCTGGCCGATGCCGAGCCGGGCGTCCTCTTCGGCGGACGTCTGGGCGAGTATAAGTACTACGATATGGATAAGGTCATCGAGGTGGCCTTGGATGTTGTGGGCAAAGAGCTGGCATAACGGCTTTTCCGGAGAGCGCTGGCCCGGCAGGACCTCTCAGTCGCTGACGGAGAGGTTTCGTTCCTGAGCGTTGACGGAACAGCCCGATTGCTGTATACTAACCATAGAAATCTTCGCCGGGCATATCCCGGCGGGAAGTGAGGGATACTATCATGAAAGTGATTCTGAAGCAGGACGTCAAGGGCATCGGCAAGAAGGACGAGATCCACGAGGTCTCCGACGGCTACGCCCGCAACTTTCTGTTCCCGCGCAAGCTGGCCGCTGTGGCCGACGCCAGCGCGGTGAATATCGCCCGGGGCAAGGAGGCCGCAGCAGACTTCCACGAGGCAGAGAATGTGGCCGCTGCACAGGCTGTGGCCGCAAAGCTCGAGGGCAAGACGGTGGTCATCAAGGCCAAGGGCGGCGCATCCGGCCGTCTGCACGGCAAAGTCACCGGCAAGGAAGTGGCTGAGGCTCTGGCCCAGCTGGCCGGTTCGCCCATCGACAAGAAGAAGATCGAGCTGGAGACCAAGGACATCAAGGACGCGGGCGTTTTCAACGGCAAGGTCCGCCTTTATGTCGGTGTCACCGCTTCCTTTAAAGTTCAGGTCGAAGTGGAGCAGGCCTGATCCAGCCGTTCTCTGCGCCCCCTCTCGGCAGGGGGCGCTTTTTGGCTTTACGGACACGATAACGATTCAGAAGGATAACAGCCATGCCGAACGAACGACATTACAACGAACTCAACCTCGAGAGCGTGGGCATCAACCTGCCCTATAACATGCAGGCAGAGCAGAGCGTGCTGGGCGCAGTGCTGCTCAAGCCGGAGACTCTGACCGATCTGGTGGAGATCATCCGGCCCGAGATGTTCTATACCCGCCAGAATGCGCAGATCTACTCCGAGATGCTGCGGCTCTTTACCAGCGACCAGACCATCGACTTCGTGACCCTGCTGGACGCCGTCATTTCAGACGGCGTCTTCCCCAGCGCCGACGAGGCGAAGGTCTACCTGACCGGTCTGGCCGAGACAGTGCCCAGCATCTCCAACGTCAAGGCCTACGCCCAGATCGTGCAGGAAAAGTATCTGGTGCGCCAGCTCATGGGGGTGGCGAAGGACATCTTACAGGACGCCGGGGACGAGCCGGACGCCGACCTCCTGCTGGAAAACGCCGAGCAGCGCATCTATGAGATACGCTCAGGCCGGGATTCCAGCGCATTGACGCCCCTTTCTTCCAGCATGGTGGAGACGCTGACCAATCTTCAGAAGATCAGCGGCCCCGACGCCGACAAGTACAAGGGCATCCCTACCGGCTTCCGCCTGCTGGATACCGTCCTCACCGGCCTTGGCCGCGGCGACCTCATCATCCTCGCCGCCCGCCCCGGTATGGGTAAGACCAGCTTTGCGCTGAACATCGCTACCCGCGTCGCCATGCAGCAGAAGGTGCCGGTGGCCATCTTCAGCCTCGAAATGACCAAGGAGCAGCTGACCAACCGCATCCTCTCGGCGGAGGCGGGCATCGACAGTCAGGCCTTCCGCACCGGTGCGCTCCGGGCTGAGGACTGGGAGTATCTGGCCCTCGCCACCGAAAAGCTCCACGACGCCCCTATTTATATGGATGACACCTCGGGCATCACCATCACCGAGATGAAGGCGAAGATCCGCCGGGTCAATCAGGACCCCGCCCGCCCCAACGTGGGCCTCATCGTCATCGACTACCTGCAGCTGATGACCAGCGGCCAGCGCAGCGAGAACCGCGTGCAGGAGATCAGCTCCATCACCCGAAACCTCAAGATCATGGCCAAAGAGATGAACGTCCCCATCATCGCCCTGAGTCAGCTGTCCCGTGCCGTGGAAAAGCAGGGCAACAACTCCAGCCACCGCCCCCAACTGTCCGACCTGCGTGACTCTGGCTCCATCGAGCAGGACGCCGACTGCGTCCTCTTCCTCTACCGCGACTCCTACTACGCCAGCCAGAACCCCGACGGCGCGGAGGTGGATGCGGATACCGCCGAGTGCATCGTGGCAAAGAACCGTCATGGCGAGACCAGCACGGTGCCGCTGGGCTGGGATGGCGCCCACACCCGGTTCATGGATGTGGACTTCAAGCGCTGATGACGTGCGAAGAAATTTTGCAGACGGTGCGAGGCTTCTGCGCCCGGGAGGGTCTGCTGGAGGGCAGGCGGCAGATCGCGCTGGCCGTCTCGGGCGGGGCGGACAGCATGGCACTGCTCTGCCTCATGCGCCCACTGGCCGAGGAAAACGGCATCACACTCACGGTCTGCCATGTCAACCACGGCCTGCGGGGGGAGACAGCCGACCGGGACGAGGCCTTCGTCCGGGAGGCCTGCGCCCGGCTGGGTCTGCCGCTGCGGGTCTTCCATGCCGCTGAGCTGGAAGCAGAGGTGGGCAGGCCGCAGGCCGGGGAGGACTGGGCGCGCCGTCTGCGGTACGCCTGCTTCGGGCGGCTGCTGGCAGAGGGGATAGACGCCGTCGCAACGGCCCATACTGGAAGTGATCAGGCCGAGACGCTGCTGTTCCGGCTGGCCCGGGGAACGGGCCTCCACGGTGCGGCGGGCATCCGGCCCAGCCGGCCGGGCTACCTGCGGCCCCTGCTCTGCCTGACCCGGGCCGACACCGAGGCCGTTTGCCGCGCCTGCGGGGAGATGTGGGTGACAGACGAGACCAACGAGGCCGACGACTACGCCCGCAACCGCCTGCGCCACGGCGCATTGCCTGCCCTTTGCGCAGCCAACTGCGCCGCCGAGCGCAATCTGGCCCGCTTCTGCGAGAAGGCCGCCCGGGCGGACGAATACTTCGCCCGGCAGGCGGAAAGCCTGCTGGCCTCGGCCCGGGTGACAGACCCGAAGTGCCTGCCCGGCGGGGCAAGGTGCGCCCTGCGCACCGGACAGCCGGTGTGGCGGCTGACAGCTCTGCGACAGGCGGACCCTCTCATCCTCGACACGGCCCTCCACCGCCTCGTGGAGCCGGTGCGGGACGCGGAGGAAAAGTATATCCGGCTGCTGGCGGCTCTCGTGGAGAGGGGCAGCGGCGCGGTGCAGCTCACCGACAACGTCCGCTTCTGTGGACGGGAAGGGCTGCTCTGGCGGGAGGAAAGCGACAACAACATCCGCCCGCAGGGGGAAAAAGCAGATGTTCCGGAGCGTGCAGTATCCCTGCCCGAGGGCGGCGATTACCCGCTGCCCGGGGGCGGAACGCTGCAGATTCGGGTGGTTTCGGCCTGTTTTGAAGAAAAAACACAGGTCGTTCATAAAAAAGACTTAAAAAATCAGGCGGATTATGCTAAAATAAACTTGATATGTCCTGCTCTGCGGCTGCGCTGCCGTCAGCCGGGCGACCGTTTCCGCCCGGCTGGGCGGGGAACAGACCGGGAGCTGCGCAAATGGATGAACGAGGCGGGCATCCCGCCCCGGGAACGGGACACCCTGCCGCTGCTGGCGGCAGGAAAGCAGGTGCTGTGGGTCTGCGGCGAGGGTTTTGCCGATGGGCTTGCCCCCGAGCCGGACACAGAGCGGCTGCTGCAAGTGAAACTGGAAAATTGGGAGGAATCGAATCATGACCATGCATGATGATATTATGAAGGTCCTCGTCTCGGAAGAGGAACTGAAAGCAAAGGTAGCAGAGCTGGGCGCTCAGATCGGCAGGGACTACGAGGGCAAGAACCTCGTCCTCGTCTCCATCCTCAAGGGGTCGGTGGTCTTTATGGCCGACCTGATGCGGGCTGTGACCATCCCGTGCAACATCGACTTTATGGTGGTGTCCAGCTACGGCGGCGGCAACACCACCAGCACCGGCCTCGTCAAGATCATCAAAGATCTGGACGGCGACCTGTCCGGCAAGGATGTGCTCATCGTAGAGGACATCCTCGACACCGGCATCACCCTGTCCAACCTTGTGCCCATGCTCAAGATGCGCAACCCGAACTCGGTGAAGATCTGCACCATCCTCGACAAGCCCAGCCGCCGCAAGGCGGACATTGCCCCGGACTACGAGGGCTTCGCTGTGCCGGACGAGTTCGTGGTGGGCTATGGCCTCGACTACGATGAAAAGTACCGCAACCTGCCTTACATCGGCGTGCTCAAGCCCCGCGTCTACGAAAAGTAAGAAATAAAACCAGAACTGGAGTTGATTCCTTTTGCAACCTAAAAGACCTCGTATCAATCCGCTCATCCTTGCACTGGCGCTGGCCGCTGTGCTGATGGTCTGGTCGGTGATGGGCAGCGGCTCGGGCAGCACCAGCGGCTCGACCATGAGCTACTCCACCGTCGTCCATTATTTTGAGCACAATCAGGTCACGGCCTTCACGCTGGACCGCAACACCAGCGTCATCACCCTGAACCTGAAGGAGGGCGACCTGCCCCTGCCGGACGTCTCCTCCACCCAGAGCACCACGCAGGCCACCGGCGGCCTGCTGAGCGGGATGTTCTCCACCTCGTCGGAGTCCGCCGGCGCGGTACAGGAGGACGACGGCACGGTCACCGTCCGCTATAAGCTGCCCTACGCCTACGTTTTCATCGAGAACGTGGAGAAATATATCGAGTCCTACGACGCGGCGAACCCCGACGCGCCCATGACCTACGACTACACCTCCCTCAAGGAGACCATCCCATGGATGGAGATCATCTTCTATCTGGGGATGCTGGGCTGCACTGGCTTCCTGCTCTTCTCCATGATGCGGGGCGGCGTCGGCGGTGGCGGCGGCATCATGAATGTCGGCAAGGCCAAGGTAAAGGACGAGCACGAGAACAAGAAGACGGCCACCTTTGCCGATGTGGCCGGTGAGGACGAAGAGAAGGAAGAGCTGAAAGAGGTCGTGGAGTTCCTGAAGAGTCCCGACAAGTTCAACTCTCTGGGGGCACGCATCCCCCATGGCGTGCTGCTCGTCGGCCCTCCGGGCACCGGCAAGACCCTGCTGGCTCGCGCCTGTGCCGGTGAGGCCGGCGTGCCCTTCTACTCCATCTCTGGCTCGGACTTCGTCGAGATGTACGTCGGCGTGGGCGCATCCCGCGTGCGCGACCTCTTCGACAAGGCAAAAAAGACGATGCCCTGCATCATCTTCATTGATGAGATCGACGCAGTGGGCCGTCAGCGCGGTGCCGGCCTCGGCGGCGGCCACGATGAACGTGAGCAGACGCTGAACCAGCTGCTGGTGGAGATGGATGGCTTCGAGGCCAACGACGGCGTCATCGTCATGGCTGCCACCAACCGCGCCGACATTCTGGACAAGGCTCTGCTCCGTCCGGGCCGCTTCGACCGTCAGGTCTACGTTGGCCTGCCCGACGTCAAAGGCCGTGAGGAGATCCTCAAGGTCCACACCAAGAACAAGCCCCTCGCCCCGGATGTCTCGCTGCGGGTCATCGCACAGCGCACCGCGGGCTTTGCAGGCGCTGACCTCGAGAACCTCGTCAACGAGGCCGCTCTGCTGGCTGCACGCCGCAGCCGCAAGGCCATCACGATGGAGGACATCGAGGAGGCATCCATGAAGGTCATGGCCGGCCCGGAGAAAAAGAGCCGGGTCGTCACCCCCGAGGAGAAAAAGCTCACTGCCTACCATGAGGCGGGCCATGCAGTGGCGGGCTTCTACTGCAAGCACCACCCCCGTGTGCATGAGATCACCATCATCCCCCGCGGTCAGGCAGGCGGCTACACCATGTATCTGCCCGAAAAGGACCGCAGCTACGTCACCAAGGGCGAGATGTTCGAGGATATTGTGTCCAGTCTGGGCGGCCGCGTGGCCGAGCAGCTCATCCTCGACGACATCTCCACCGGCGCGTCCAATGACCTGCAGCAGGCCACGAACATCGCCCGCCAGATGATCACCAAGTACGGCTTCTCTGAGCGCCTCGGCCCTGTGGTCTACGGCACCTCTCAGGAGGAGACCTTCCTTGGCCGCGATTTTGGTCAGGGCAAGGGCTACAGCGAGACCACCGCTGCCGAGATCGACAGCGAGATGCGGGACATCATCGACGAGGCCTACGAGACCTGCCGCCGCACCCTCACCGAGCACATCGACCAGCTCCATGCGCTGGCACAGGCTCTGATGGAGCGCGAGAAGCTGAACGAGAAGGAGTTCAACGCCGTGATGGCAGGCGAGACCCTGCCCCCGCGTGAGGACCCGGACGCAAAGCCCGCCGAGGCCGAGCCGACCGTCCAGCCTGTGGAGCAGGCTGAGGCCGCAGAACCTGCTGAGCCTGCCGAAGCTGCCGAGCCGGTGGACGCTGCCCCGCAGGCAGCCCCCGGGACGCCGGATGAGGGCGAAGCAGCCGAGTAAACCGAGAAAGGGGAGAGTCCTGTGGAGGAAAATTTTGAACCGGTCGCACGGACCCGGGCCAACTACTATACCCCGGGCAGCCCGGTGCAGTTCGTCTGCGTGGAGCTGCTCAAGGGCGAAGTCAGCGGCGAGCACGCGGTCTGTCTGACCTTTAAGAACATTTCCCGTGTGACTCTGACGGCGCTGGAGATCCATTTCAAGTGCAAGGGCGTGGATGGCGTCATCCTCTGCGAGGATGCCTTCGAGTACCGCGACCTCGCTGCCAAGCCGGGCGAGAGCTTCGGTATGGACGAAGCCGTCTTTGTCACCCAGAAGGCCATCACCAGCGTGGACGTTACATTGCAGAACGTCTACAGCGGCAAGAAGGTCGTCCACCTCGAGAGCATCAAGCGGGTGCGCCTGCCGGCCCCCCGCCGCCTGAGTCCCGAGATGCAGAAGGCCCTCGAGGCCCGAATGAACCGCACCGGCATGAAGTTCATGCCGCAGGTCTTTGAGAATGGCTGGTACTGCGCCTGCGGTGCCTTCCACCCGAAGGAGGAGGACACCGTCTACTGCTCCGAGTGCGGCAGCGACCGCATCCTGCTGCAAAACGCACTGAACACCCTGCTTCAGCCGGAAGAGCCGGTGCGTCAGCCCGCGCCGCAGCCTGCGGCCCAGCCGACGGCATCCGCCGCCCCTGCCGAAGAGCCGACCCGCATCATGGGTGCGGCGCAGGAGGAAGCTACCCGCATCATCCCGCCCCGTCCGGAGGTGCGCTCTGCGCCCAGCTTTGCGCCTGCGGCACCGGAGGCCACCCGAGTGATGTCCAGCGCCCCGGAGCAGGAGGCGACCCGCGTCCTGCCCCGTCAGCCTGAGCCGGTGCACCCGGCAGCCTTTGCGCCGGACGAGAGCGAGGAGAAGTACGGCACCCGTGTGATGCCTTCGGCCCACATCGCGCCGCCGTCCCGTGTACAGGCCCAGCCGCTGGATGAGGAGGACGACTACGAAGAGGAGGACGCCCGCGACAGCATCGCGGAGACGCTCATCCGCTGGGTGCCGCCCATCACCGCCATCGTGTGTGCAGGCATCGCCCTGTGGGGCTTCGTGTATTCCCAGTTCGTAATGTAGATCGCTGTACGGCGGAGGAGGCAGAAGCTTCCTCCGCCGTTGTTTTAGGGATAACCTCTCAGTCTCGCTTCGCTCGACAGCTCCCCTACCGAGGGGAGCCTCTGGCGAAGAGGAAAAGCTTTCCGGTATGCCAAGGCCTCCCCTCGGTAGGGGAGGTGGCACGCCGTAGGCGTGACGGAGAGGTTTAGCAAGGAGAAGTAAAGTTATGCCTGACGAAGCTTTGCAAGCCGCATTCGAGATCAAAGCGGCCTGCGACGACATCAGCCGGAAGCTGCTGCGCTGGCACTGGGAGCAGAAGCCCGGTGCCCACAGCGTGGACGCTCTGCTGAAGCATCTGGCCCAGCGCCAGAAGGAAAGCCCGGACTACTACGAGCGTCTGCCCGAGCTGAGCGGCCGCACCAGCTGGCAGCAGCTGGACACCACCCTCTGTATGCGCGTCCTGCTGGATCCGGAGAAGGACGCCGCCCGTCCATTGGACCTGTTGGGGGATACGCCCCGCCCGGCAGCGGCCCGCCGCGCCTGCAACGCGGTGCGGATGGCCCGCAACGAGGCCGCGCACGCCTCCGACAAGACCGCTGCCGCACAGGCGGCCCTCCGGTTCAACGAGGCCGTGGAGGAGCTGGAGGCGGGATATGAGGGCACGGCCCTGACCACCGGCGACCTTGAGAAATATTACCGGATGGCAGAGGACTTTCTGGCCCGCTGCGGCGCTTCGGAGACCATCGAGCCGCAGAAAAAGGCCGGGGACGAGCCGCCCCGCCGCCCGAAGTCTCAGACGCCGCGGGCTGATGCCCCTGCCCGGAAGCGCCAGAGCAGCGGAGGCCGCACGGCATCCCGGGGAACGTCCGGCCGCAGCCGGAAGACCTCCGGGAAGACAGGCCGCAGCCGCCCGGCCACGGTCCGCCGCAAAAAACGTCAGCGCACCCAGAGCCGTGCCCTCACGGTGGTGCTGCTGGCTGTCGTTCTGCTGGGCCTGCTGGTCCGGGCATGGACGATGGGACTGATGAAATAGCAGCCTTGCTGCGCGTGGGCCTCACCACTTGTAAACTTTCTGTAGGGTGCTTGACTTTTGCAGGAAAGCGCATATAATAAAGGTGATGAAAGTGGTAGCACACTAGGTATGCGCCGCACCAAAAGAAAAGACCCCCTCTCGGAGCTGCTATCTCCGAAAGGGGGTCCTTTTTTAGTGCTTGCGGCCCTTCAGCCATCCGTCAAGCCACTTGCAGATGTAGTAAGACGCTACATTTGCTGCGACGGACAGGATGAAAGTAGTAATACTAGGCATTTGCCACACCCCCTTCCCATAGGTAAACTGGGCGGGTCAGGCCGCAAATTTATTATAACATAGAACGATACAAAAAGATACAGCAAATGATTCCGCCCATCATACCGCTCTGCTCCCCCTCATACACTGAGGGACAAGGGGGGTGTGCGGATGGTGCAGGGGACGGAGATGCTTTTCGTGCTGTTCGGCGGGCTGGCGATGTTCCTCTACGGGATGGACCGGATGAGCCGTGCCTTGCAGCGGGCGGCAGGCGACGCCATGAAGCGGCTGCTGGCCCGGCTGACGGCCACACCGCTGCTGGGGGTGCTTACCGGGCTGGCCGTGACGGCGGTGCTCCAGAGCAGCTCGGCGGCGACGGTCATGGTCATTGGCTTCGTCAGCGCCGGACTGCTGGAGCTGCCCCGGGCCGTGGCCGTCATCTACGGCATCAACATCGGCACGACCATGACGGCCCAGCTCATCGCCTTTGACGCCCAGCAGCTGGTGTATCCGGTGCTGTTTGCGGGCTTCGTCATCGACTTCGCGGCCCGCAAGGCCCGCTGGCAGGCCGTGGGAGAGGCGGTATTCTCCTTCGGGCTGCTCTTCGAGGGCATCGGCATTCTGGGCCGGGCCTTGCAGCCCCTCGCGGGGCAGGAAGTTTTTCTTGGGTGGATGACCCGGGTGAAAGAGTCGCCGTTGCTGGGCATCCTGCTGGGGCTGGGCATGACGATGGTGGTACAGAGCAGCTCGGCCACCATCGCCCTCCTGCAGAATGTGGCCCGGCAGGCCGGGCCGGACGGCATCCACAGCGTGCTGGGCCTCGCCGGGGCGGTGCCCGTCCTGCTGGGGGACAACATCGGCACTACAGTCACAGCTCTGCTGGCCTGCATCGGGCAGGGCAGGGACGCCGCCCGGGCTGCGCTGGCTCACAGCTGCTTCAATCTCACCGGAAGCCTGCTGGCGGCGGCGCTGCTGCCCGGGTTCGTCCGGCTGGTGGAGCTGGTCTCCCCCAAAGGCCCGGAGCTGGAGATCATTTCCCGGCAGATCGCCAACGCCCACACACTCTTCAACATCTGCTGCGCCCTGCTCTGGCTGCCCCTCCTGCCGTGGATGGTGCGGCTGGTCTGGGCGCTGGTGCCGGAGGAGTAGCCCTCTCCGTCACGCCGCAGGCGTGACAGCTCTTTCGTAGCGGCATGCCCTCTCCGTCATTGCTTCGCAATGCCACCTCTCCCATAGGGAGAGGCACTGGCGTGCCGGTCAGGCCCACGCGGGACGAGCAAAGTTTGATTTTGTCGGAAACAGTAGTGCCCTGCTACAGAGATTCACAACAGCTTGACATGGGATATTGTCCCGAAGCTGCTGCCCTCTGTAGCGGGGCACTATCTTTTATGCCATATTGAACTTCCAGCGGTCAGCGCAGAGTTGCCCGGCACGCCAGTGGCTCCCCCTCTGGGGGCAACGGCGACGACCGCCGCCAGCGGCGGAAACCGGGAGGAGCTGTTGGGGCAGCGGCCAGCAGGATGCAAGCGACAGTGAAGCAGACGCTGGGAGCCGCAACCCGGCCTTGGCGCGTCAGCGACTGAGAGGGCAAGGATGCTATAGGGCAGGTCACTTCTTGGAGACGCCCCTCCGGTACACCGCGAACGCGATGATGGCCGACAGCACCTCGGTGACCCAGAAAGCGTGCCAGACGCCGGTGGGGCCGAGCTGGCGGCAGAGCAGCCACGCCAGCGGCATGATGAAGAGGATGTAGCGGCAGAGGGAGATGACCAGCGAGGCCATGCCCTTACCCAGACCTTCCAGCGCGCCGGAGGAGGTGGTGGACACCGAGGACACCACGAAGCCGAGGCAGATGATGCGCAGGGCCGTCTGGCCGATGGCGATGGTCTCGGGGTTCGAGGAGAAGAGGCCGATGAGGGGCGCGGAGGCAGCCATGCAGATGACCGTGCCCGCCGCCATGATGACGGTGCTCATGCCGAGGGTGAGCTGGTAGAGCTTCGCTACTCGGGCGTGCTCCTTCGCGCCGTAGTTGTAGCTGATGAGGGGGCGCATCCCCTGCACGATGCCGCTGACGGGCAGGTAAAGGAAGGTCTGGAGCTTGTAGTAGATGCCCAGCACCACCACATAGCTCTCGGAGAAGGCGGCCAGCAGGTCGTTCAGGAAGGTGACCAGCAGGGAGGGCAGAGCCAGATTCAGGATAGCAGGCACGCCGATGGCATAGAGGCGTCCTTCCAGCGAGGCGTCGGGCCGCAGGGCATTCCGGCGCAGGCGGACGGGCGATGCAGTGGTGCAGTAGACCACGAGGTAGAGGACGAGGGTGACGGTCTGACCGATGCCGGTGGCCAGCGCTGCACCGGCGATGCCCAGCGCGGGCACCGGGCCGAGGCCGAAGATGAGGATGGGGTCCAGCAGGATATTGCACACGCAGCCCGAGATGAGGGCGAGCATGGTGAGCTTCATCCGGCCCACAGCCTGAAAGATCTTCTCGAAGGCGAGGCTGGCCATGTTCACGATGGCAAAGAAGAAGACGATGGCGGAATAGGTGACGCCCATCGAGACGATGGTGCTGTCGGCGGTGAACCGGGCGAGGAAGCCGGGCATGATGGCCGTGGCCAGCAGGGTGCACAGGAGGCCGTGGAGCACCGAGAGGGCCATGCCGTGGGTGGCGGCTGCATCGGCCTTGTCATGGTCGCCTGCGCCCCGGTAGAGGGCGACAAGGGCGTTGATGCCCACGCCGAAGCCGATGGCGACAGCGTTCACGAAGTTCTGGATGGGGAACACGAGGGAGAGAGCCGTCATGGCCTGCTCATTGATCTGGGCCACGAAGAGGCTGTCCACGATGTTGTACAGCGAGTTCACCAGCATGGAGATGACGTTGGGCAGGGCCATGGACACGAGGAGCGGGAAGACGGGCTTTGTCTTCATAAAGGTATCGTTCATAGGGGGTAAAAGCTTCCTTTCCTGAAAATTCCGCACAAGAAAAGCCACACAACGGCGGCTTTGAAGCGGGCCATTGTGTGGCGAAAAGTAGCAAGATCTATGCTGTAAAAATCCACACGGGTTTTATGAAGAGGGTGCAAAGAAACACGGTGCATCGACGACAGCGGCGTTACGGGACGCCGCCGGACAGCACCGGGACGCGGGCCGGAAGGAAAACCGGAAAAGCGGCCTTCCGACCGGCCTGCGATAGGATACCACGAAACGGAGAGATTGTCAAGTCAAAAGTATGACTTTTCACAAAAGACTTCTCAAGCGTCCATTTCGTGGTACAATGGAGCCAAACGAGAACGGAGGGAACGGAATGAAATGGATGATCGCATCCGACCTGCACGGGTCGGCGTACTATGGTAAAAGGATGGTGGAGGCTTTCGAGCGGGAGGGGGCCGGGCGGCTGCTCCTGCTGGGGGATCTGCTCTATCACGGCCCCCGGAACGACCTGCCCCGGGACTATGCGCCCAAGGAGGTCATCCCGATGTTGAACAGCCTGAAGAACAGGCTTTGCTGTGTCCGAGGCAACTGCGATGCCGAGGTGGATCAGATGGTGCTGGACTTTCCGGTGATGGCGGATTACTGCATCCTCCCGGCGGGCGAAAAGCTCATCTACGCCACCCACGGGCATATCTATAACTTAAAGAACCTGCCGCCGCTGGCCGAGGGGGACATCCTGCTCCACGGCCACACTCATGTCCCGGCGTGGACGGAGTTCGGGCAGGGAAACGTCTACCTCAACCCCGGCTCCCTGAGCATCCCGAAGGAAAACAGTCCCCACAGCTACATGACGCTGGAGGACGGCGTATTTTATTGGAAAGACGTAGATACGGGAGAAATATACCACACCCGTGTACTGTGAGCGGCGGTCTGTCCGCAGGCACTTGCAATTAGCATACCAGTGTGGTATGATGAAAATGAAAAACGCCCGGTGGGCGCGATCTGGGAGCAGGAGGTACGGACCAATGGTGCAGACGACGCTGAAAGTGAACGGGATGATGTGCGGGATGTGCGAGAGCCACATCAACGATGTGGTGCGCAAGACCGCGCAGGTGGAGAAGGTCACTTCTTCCCACACCAAGGGCGAGACGGTCATCGTCTCGGCCCAGCCGCTGGACATCGAAGCCCTGAAGGCTGCCATCGCAGCCACCGGCTACACGGTGACTGGCGCGGAGGAAAGGCCCTACGAGAAAAAGGGTTTCTTCTCGTTTTTGAAGCACTGAGGACTTCCGGCCCCGGGAGGGGGCCTGCGAAAGGAGGCAGGCAGAGATGAGGATACTGGTCTATGGTGCAGGGGTGCAGGGCTGTGAACTGGCCCACCGTCTGCTGCAGAACAAGAAGAATGTCGTCACCATGCTGGCGCGGGGTGAGTGGAAGGAAAGGCTCGACCAAAGGGGCCTCGTGATCCGCCACTGGGCGCAGTGCCGCACCACGGTGGACCGGGTGACGACCATCGACACGCTGGCCCCGGGCGACTGCTACGACCTCGTTTTTGTGGCGGTGCAGGCCGGGCAGCTGCCCGATGTGCTGCCCATCCTCAAGCAGAATAAGAGCGAGTACTTCGTCTTTGTGGGCAACGACCCCCACGCGGTGGAGGTCATGCAGGCCATGCAGCGCCCGGCGGACAAGGTCGCGTTCGGTTTTCAGAGCAGCGGCGGACACCGGGATGTGGATAAGGTGGTCAGCGCCCATGTCGGCGTGGATATGACTGTCGGCGGGGCCACAGCACCCCTTTCGGGCGTCTTCCGCTACCGCCTCAAGACTGCCTTCGAGGGCGCAAGGTACAAGCTGAACTTTGTCAGCGACATGGACGCATGGCTCAAGTGCCACATCGCCCTCATCCTGCCGGCCTGTTATCTCTGCTACGCCTGCAAGGGCGACCTCTCCAAGGCCACCAAGGAGCAGCGGGAGCTGGTTCTCAATGCCGCGTGGGAGGGCTGCGAGATGCTCAAGGCCGCGCACATCCCGGTGGACGACAAGGAGAACACCGACTGCTACCGCGCCGGGACTTCCGGACGCCGGAAGATGGACGCCATGCTGCTGGCCATCTGCAAGACCCCGCTGGGCCGTCTCTGCGTCTCCGACCACGCGATGCACGCCGTGGCCGAGATGCAGTACCTCGACGAGGCCTTCGAGGGCCTCCGCGCCCAGACACAGACCCGGATGACCGCATGGGATACCCTGCGCGGGCAGATGCCCTCGTGGGACATCATGCGGAAGAGAACGGCAAAAACAAGACGATGATATGATGAAAAAAGAGGCAGACGCCTTTCGTCTGCCTCTTTTTATTTTGGCGGCTCACGGTCAGGCCGTCCTTCGTCCAACCTCTCAGACGCTTCGCGCCAGCTCCCCTTGTAGGGGAGGTGGCACGCCGTAGGCGTGACGGAGAGGTTTAGTCCTTCCAAAAAGCTTCCAGTTTCTTCTTTAAGTCCTCCGTATCCCGCAGATACTCCAGCTGCCGCCAATGCTTCGGGAAAAGGCGGGCATATTCGCTCTGGGCAAAGCGGTCATCCAAGAGCAGCACAACGCCTTTATCTTCCTGTGTCCGGATGACCCGCCCGGCGGCCTGAAGGACCTTGTTCATCCCGGGCCAGCGGTAGGCGTAGTCGAAGCCTGCGCCGTTCTGGGCGTCGTAATAGCGGCGGAGCATCTCCTGCCGGGGGCTGACCTGCGGCAGGCCCACGCCCACGATGGCACAGCCGATGAGCCGGTCGCCTGTGAGGTCCACCCCCTCACCGAAGATGCCTCCCATGACCCCGAAGCCCAGCAGCGTCTTTTCCGGGCAGGGCGAGAACCGCCCGAGAAAGGCCGCCCGCCCGGCGTCGTCCAGCCCGCTTTCCTGCATCAGCGTGTCGATGCCGGGGTAGCGGGCGGTGAAGTCCTCCCACACCTGACGCAGATAGGCATAGCTGGGGAAAAAGGCCAGATAGTTGCCCCTCCGGCCGGAGGCCAGCGCCGCGAGGGCGTCCGAGATGGGCTGGATGCTGGCCTCCCGCTGGCGGTAGCGTGTGGAGATGGAGGGCAGGCAGTAAAGCCCGAGATTCTCAGGAGGGAAAGGGCTTTCCAAAGCCACGGCCCGGGCCTCGGGGCAGCCGAGGACGGTGCGGTAATAGCCCGGCGGCGTCAGGGTAGCGCTGAACAGGGCAGCGGCCCGCCCCGTCGAGAGGCTTGCGTCCACGAAGGGGGAGGGGTCGAGACAGAGCAGCTGCAGTTCCAGCTCGCTGCCCCGGGCGGTGAGCTGGGTGGAAAAGTGCTCATCGTACCGCTCCGCTGCCCGCAGGACATCCTGAACCTCGAAATAGAGGTCCAGAAGAGCTGTGTGGCCCTCGGCGTCGTCGGAGTCGTCCTCCAGCCAGTCCTGCAAAGGGGCCGTCAGCGCCCGCAGAGGCGCCAGCAGGGCCGAGGGCAGCTCTTTGCAGAACACCGTGCCGTCCTGCGCATAGTCGGCGGCAGGCAGCGCGAGCGTGGGCGTCTCCGCCTGTTCCAGAAGAGAGGTCTGGCCGCTGCCGTCCTCTCCGGGGGCAGCGCTGCCCCGCCGGGGCGCGAGGGCGCAGACGGCTTTCCGGCCCTCCAGAAAGGCTTTGTCGGCCTTGGTGAGGGCCGTTTTAAGAGCACTCCTGCCCCGGCCGAGGGCGCGCTTGGCCTCGGTAAGGCTGCTCTTGCAAAAGCAGGCGGAGTACATGGCGCGGGCACGCTCGGGCAGGTTGTGGGCCTCATCCACGAGGAAGAGCCAGTCGCCCGCGCTGTCAAAGAACCGCCGCAGGTGCACCACTGGGTCGAAGAGGTAGTTGTAGTCCCCGATGATGACGTCACACCACTCGCTCAGGTCCAGCCCCAGCTCGAAGGGGCAGACCGTGAACTGCCGCGCAGCATCGGCCAGCGCGGCCCGGTCGAAGCAGCCGCTGCCCTCGTCCAGAAGGGCTTGCAGGGCGGTGTTCACCCGGTCGTAGTAGCCGTTGGCGTAGGGGCAAAGCTCGGGCAGGCAGGCGGGATGGCCCTCGGCGTCCGGGTGGAGGCAGACCTTCTCCTTGGCCGTCAGGGTCACGCTCCGGAGCGCCAGCCCCGGGGCAGCCGCCCGCAGCCGCGCCACGGCGTCCTCGGCGGCAGACTGCGTGGTATTGCGGGCCGTGAGGTAGAACAGCTTCTCGCCGCAGCCGGTGCCGATGGCCCGCAGGGCGGGGAAGAGGACGCTCATGGTCTTGCCGATGCCGGTGGGGGCCTGACAGAAGAGCCGGACGCCCGCCTTCGAGGGTGCAGCGGTGCAGGCGCGGTAGACCTCGCCTGCCAGCGCCCGTTGCCCGGGCCGGTAGGCCGGAAAAGGGAAGGCCAGCGCCGAGAGGCTCTCGCTCCGGCGCTCCTTCCACGCCAGCTGGCGCTGCGCCCAAGGGGCGTACTGCCCGAGAAGGTCTTGCAGGAAGGCTTCCAGCTCCTCGAGGGTGAAATGCCGCAGGAAGCGGAAGACTTCATCGGTATCGATCTGATAGTATGTGAGTCGGACGTCCAGCCGGTCCAGCCTCTGCTGACGGCCATAGAGCGCCCCGTAGACCATCCCCTGTGCCCAGTGGCAGGGGTTCATGTCCTCTGCGATGGCATCGGCAGGGACGGCGGTGGTCTTGATCTCGTCGATGACCGTCACCCCTGCCTCGTCGGAAAAGATGCCGTCAGCCCGCCCCTCGATGGTGAAGGTGATGCCCGACACTTCCCGCTCACCGGAGAGGAAAACTTCGGCGGCATAGCCCTCGCCCGCCGCCTTTTGCAGCCTGCGGTGGATGCGCGCGCCCTCGTTGGCGCGGTCAAAGCCGGTGAAGCGGCTGTCGATGCTGCCGGTGCGGAGCAGAAATTCCACCAGCTGACGAACAGGCAGACGAAACGCGGGCATAGGGGTCACTTCCTTTTATTTATCTAATATTATTAAACTACTCCAGCCCCAGCATCTCGGCGCATTGGACGGCGGCTGCGTCCACTCGGTCGAAGTCTACGGCGGCGCGGTAGTAGGTCTCAAGCTCATCATGACAGGCCTTGGCCTGCGCCATCAGGTCGGCAGCCTGCTCAAGAAGCTCGGCGGCGGCCCGCTCGTTGAAGCGGAGACGGGCGCGGTAGCCCGCCAGATTCTCCCGGTCCACGAAGCGGGTGCACCGGACGGCCTGCACACCGGGCAGCTGGACGGGATGCCACCGGTTGTCGGTGAGGAAAGCCAGCCGGAGGGCCGGGATGAAGAGATGGTCGATCTTGTCTTCGGGGTGCATGGCGCAGGGGCAGGTGATGATGTGGTAGCCCCGGGCCAGCGCCTCGGCCCGGATAAGCTCCAGCAGCAGCCGGGAGACGGCCCCGCAGTCGTCGTGGAAGACCACATACCGGTCGGCCAGCGCCTGCACCGTCCCCCGGTAGAACACCGGGCCTTTGGGGGTGATGGCCGACAGCAGCCGCAGCTCCTCACCGGCCTCGGCTCCGTCGGGCAGGCGGGGGAGGAGCCGGGCACAGAGCCGCTTGACGTACCGACGCACCTTTTCGAAGTTGGCGCTGCAGGCCTCGGCCCGGCGGCTGTCCAGCAGCAGGCTTCCTGCCGAGGCGATATACCGTGCGGCCCGGCTGCGGAGGGCGGCATTCTGGGCAAAGAGGTGCTTCACCTCATCGGCGTGGGCGCGGAGGGCGTCGGCGTCCAGCGTGTGGTACAGGCTCACCACCTGCTCTTCTGCGCCCGGGGCGTCCGGCTCCAGAACGTGGGGCGCGGTGGCGTCCACGATGGCAGCGCGCTTGTCGAGGAAGATGACGCCGTCCAGACTGTCGGGGTCGCTGGCGCAGTGGATGCGCTGGATGGGTTCGCCCTTCTGCTCGGCCTTGAGGGCCAGCCGCTTCATCAGAGTCGATTTGCCGCAGCCCGGCCCGCTTTTGATGAGATACATCTGCATCCCCGGTTCCCGCCGCAGAGGCTCAAAATACCCTTTGAACCCGGCGGGGGTGGTGGTCCCTAAGAAGAAATCGATCGAATCGCTGCGTACAGCACTCATATCTTAACACCTCACTTTTGTCTTAGGGTATGCAAAAGGGGAGGAAAAAGTGAGGGAGAGGCTTAATCAGTAGGTATGCACACACACCTCGCCGATCTTATCCCGCAGCGCCACGAAGTCGCCGAAGGCCTCGGGCTTGTTCTGGGGCTGGCGGAGAAGGGCAGCGGGATGGAAGGTGCCCATGAAGAGGACGCCGTTTTTCTCGATGAAGGTGCCGTGCTCCTTCGTCACCGAGAAGTCGGGGCGGATCATCCGCTGGGCAGCGATGCGGCCCAGACAGACCACGATCTTGGGCCGCAGCAGGCGGAACTGCTCCCGCAGCCACGGCATACAGGCCTCGCTCTCGGCGGGCAGAGGGTCGCGGTTCTGGGGCGGGCGGCATTTGACGATGTTGGCGATGTAGCAGTTGGAGGCGCGGTCGAGGTCGATGGCAAAGAGGTATTTGTCCAGCAGCTGGCCGCTGCGGCCCACGAAGGGCAGGCCCTGCTCGTCCTCGCTCTGGCCGGGGCCTTCGCCCACGAACAAGACCTCGGCGTTCTCCACACCCTGCCCGAACACGACGCTGCGGCGGGTAGTGTGCAGCGGGCAGCGCTGGCAGGCGAGGCAGTCGGTTTTCAATGTTTCCCAATCCATAAGCGCAGTATTCTCCTATTAATTAAATGACATTTTCTTAACAAATTATCGCCGGATTTCTTCTTTAAAATATACCACAAAATTCAAGATTTGTCTTGAAGTTTTCTGACTCTGTGCTAGAATAAAAAGGAAGGGCACACCTGTGGTGCCCGGGAATAATTGCAAAGTAATTTCGGAGGTAATCAATAATGGCTGATATGTTTGCACCCCTGGTAGCCCAGCTGAAGGCAAACCCCAAGACGATCGTTTTCACTGAGGGCAATGACCCCCGCATCCTGGAGGCCGCAAGCAAGCTGCTGGCTGAGGGCGTGCTGAAGGTCGTCATGGTCGGCAACGAGGCAGAGTGCAAGGCTGCTGCCGCTGCGGGCAACTTTGATATTTCCGCTGCTGAGATCATCGACCCGGAGAACTACGCCGGTTTCGATGAGATGGTCAATACGATGGTCGAGCTGCGCAAGGGCAAGCAGAGCGCAGAGGAGTGCACAGCCCTGCTGAAGAAGTCCAACTACTTCGGCACCATGCTGGTCAAGATGGGCAAGGCAGACTGCCTGCTGGGCGGCGCCACCTACTCTACCGCCGATACCATCCGTCCCGCTCTGCAGCTGGTCAAGACCAAGAAGGGCGCTCATCTGGTCAGCTCCTGCTTCATTCTGGACCGTGACTGCGGCGAAGAGGGCCTGAAGCGCATCGCTATGGGCGACTGCGCCGTCAATATCGACTACACCGATACCGTCGATAAGGCGACCGGCGAGGTCAAGGTCACTGCTGCCGCCAAGCTGGCTGAGGTCGCTGTTGAGACCGCTAAGACCGCAAAGCTGTTCGGCATCGACCCGAAGGTCGCTGTCCTGAGCTTCTCCACCAAGGGCTCCGGCAAGGGCGGCACCGTCGCTCTGAGCCATGACGCTGTCATCAAGGCTCAGGAGATGGATCCCGAGCTGGCTGTGGACGGCGAGCTGCAGTTCGACGCAGCCGTTGCTCCCGAGGTCGCACAGGTCAAGTGCAAGGGCAGCAAGGTCGCTGGTCAGGCCAACACCTTCATCTTCCCCTGCATCGAGGCCGGCAACATCGGCTATAAGATCGCACAGCGTCTGGGCGGCTACGCTGCCTACGGCCCCATCCTGCAGGGCCTGAACGCTCCCATCAATGACCTGTCCCGTGGCTGCAACGCCGACGAGGTCTACAAGATGAGCCTCATCACCGCCTGCCAGTCCTGAGCTGACGCACGGATGAACTGAAAATTTCCGAAAGGGCCGCTGCCGCATCTCGCGGGCAGCGGCCCTTTTGCTGTACATCCGACCCGGTTTATGATAAAATAAAGGAAAGAATATCCCCCAGATAAGGAGAAAAATCGAAGGTGAGAAGAAAGGCTCTGTCCCTTGGCCTCGCAGCGGTGCTGCTTCTGTGCGGCGGTACACAGAAAAACGAAAGGACGGCCGCAGCCTTGGTGCAGGCTGCGGCCGCCTCCACCATCCAGAGCAGCACAGCAAGCCCGGAAAGCGGCAGCATCACGCCGGAACAGTTCGGGGCGAGGGGCGATGGCAGGGCAGACGACCAGCAGGCGTTGGAGTCCGCGATGCAGTGTGCCAGCGCCGCCGGTCTGCCCCTCGAGCTGACGGAGGGGGCGGTCTACCGCTTTTCCTCCCAGCTTGAGCTGCCCAGCGGCCTGACCATCCGGGGCGATGGGGCTGTTCTGCTCAGCGACATCCAGTATGAGACGCTGGGGCAGGACCGCCCGGCCGTCGGCATCATCGGAAGATCCAATGAGGACTGCGCACACGACATCCGGCTGGAAAATGTCACCTTCCGGGCGGCGGACAGCTGCCAGAGCAACTGCCTGTTCTGGGTGATGCGCGCCTGCAATGTGGAAGTCGTGGACTGTACCTTCGACTGCCAGCCCAACGACTGGTGCCGGGGCGCTGCCGACCTGTACGGGGTCAATGAGAACATCCGCTTCGAGGGCTGCGTATTCCGCCAGCTGACGGGCGGCACGGCAGGCGGCATCTGGGTGCGCAACTGGACGGATCAGGCAGAGAGCCGGAATATCCGTTTTGAGGACTGTGATTTTTACAAGTCCGGTGCAGACGAGGTCTTAGCCGTCTGGGGCTGGGGCGGCGCTGTGCGGGAGGTCGTCCTCTCGGGCTGTGGCTTTTATGAGACAGAGACGGAGGAGAGTCTGGCGGCAGGCAACCGTCCGGTGTGGTTCATCACACTGGGGCAGAGCGGCATCACCGATGTGCGGATGGAGCACTGCACCATTTGGGCGGACCGCTGCGAGGTCATCTTCCACATGGTGGGCGACAAGACCCATGCCGTCGTGGACAACTGCGACATCACCCTGAACCAGCCGGACGATGTGGCCGGGCATGACATCAGAAAGAGCGCGAATCCCATGCTGGCGCAGGGCAATGGCCGCGCCGACGGCAGTACGGTCATCCAGAACAGCCGTATTGTCCTGAGCGGCGACGATGGGCGGCGCATCAGCTATCGACTCAGCGCCCTGAAGGATAATACGCTGGAAGTTTCCCTCGGGCACGGCATCGCCAGCACCAGCGAGGTCAGCGGCAATACCATCCGGGGACGGATACAGCATAAGATCTTTGAGGACTGCTCCAACGTGTGGAATAATCATGTAAATGTGCGGAGATTCTCACTTCCGGGATGAACCGCTTATAAAAAAGGAGGTCTTATCATGAGAAGAAAATTCATGGCGGCGGCTGCATCGGGGGTTCTGGCCCTGACGATGACAGCGGCTCTGCCCACCATCCATGCGGCAGCGGTGAGCATCTGGAACGACATTACCCCGGGAACGGAGAGCGTAGAGACGTTCCAGTACAAGGACTATGCCGACCGCTATTCGGACGCCTACGAGCTTTACGGCTACGACGCCGAGGCGTTGTTCGACCACTATGAGACGGTTGGCAAGGCCGAAGGGCGGGTAGGACGATTCAAGAAAACGGCGGAAGAAGATGATCGGCATCCCTATGTGTGGGACGCCGATGAGCCGTTGGATCCGCTGCCGCCTCTGGAATTTTCCGCGCAGCCGGATTGGTTCGATACCCGTACCCTCCCGGAGAACCTGTCCAACATTCGTATCGTAAAGGAATACGAGCAGCTGGAAGCCTTTATCGAGAGAGATGAATGGATCGGGGACCCTGTTCTGGTGCGGAAGTCAGAACTCCTGACTGAGATGAGCAGTCGTGTCCGGAATTACGAAGGCCGACGCGGCGGTGCCGACTATCTCCGTGCCATCAGTCAGGACATCGACGTATTGCTTGACTTCATGGGATTATGATATAGTATAAAAAGAAGAAGAGCCTCACTGCAAAACAGCGAGGCTCTTTTCTGTTGGCAGAGCACAGTACGAAAATACAGGGTTCGTCTGGCTCTTGTTTGGTGGAGGCGATGGGAGTCGAACCCATGTCCGAAAAGAGTTCAGCGTAGGTGTCTCCGGGTGCAGGCGATCTATAACATTCCCTCCGCGTCACGCCGGTCGTCAGGCTAACGCTTCAGTAGCTTCATGAGTTCCTGCCGGTCCGCAAAGCTTAGGTCCGTTCAGGTGCTGTGTCTAAAGGACGCCCCGGCCCCACACGACACAAGAGTGGGCGGAACGCGCAGCACTCAGGCTGCGAGCAACTGATAATTATTGTTGTCAGTTAATTTTTTGGAGGAGTTTAGAGCAGTTCCCCCACTGCTACCCGCTGCCCAGGCCTCGCTCCCCCCGTCGAAACCTTTACGCCCCCATAAAGCGCATGTCGCCATGCGCAGAAAGCTTGGTTTTCCGGGCAGGAATGCTGCCTGAAAGAGATCTAGTAGAATTTGCCGTTGGACTTCACAGCCCGGTCGATGGAGCGCTTGGCGTCACGCTTGGCGGCGTCGGCACGCTTGTCGTAGAGCTTTTTGCCCTTGCACAGGCCGACCTCCATCTTGACGCGGCCATGCTTGAAGTAGAGGGAGAGGGGAACAAGGGTGTAGCCCTGCAGTTTGCACTGCTGGTGCAGCCGCCGGATCTCGGTCTTGTGGGCCAGCAGCCGCCGCACCCGCAGAGGATCCTGATTGAAGATGTTGCCGTGGTCGTAGGGAGTGATATGCATCCCCTTGACCAGAAGCTCGCCGTCCTCAATATCGACCCAGCTGTCCTTCAGGTTGACGCCGCCCGCACGCAGGCTCTTGACCTCGGTGCCCTTCAGTTCAACGCCGGTCTCCAGCGCTTCGAGCACGAAGTACTCGTGGCGCGCCTCGCGGTTTGTGGCGATGGTTTTGGTCGCCGGACGTTCCTTGGTAGGTGCCATGAAGCGCGCCTCCTTTCCTTGACTTCTTACTGTCCTGTCATTATATCACATTTTGCTGGATTTTCAAGAGCGATTTTTGAAGAGACTGTTAATGTTCTCTAAAATCCGCCTGTTACAGCTCGTCGCGGCCGGAGAGGGCGCGGTAAAGCGTCGTCTCATCGGTATACTCGAGGCTGCCACCCACGGGCAGGCCGTAGGCCAAACGGGTCGTCTTGATGCCGAGGGGCTTGATGAGCTTGGCCAGATACATGGCGGTAGCCTCCCCCTCGACGGTGGGATTCATGGCCATGATGACCTCCTTCACTTCGCCGCTGCCCAGCCGGGCCAGAAGCTCTTTCACCGAGAGCTGCTCGGCACCGATGCCGTCCATCGGGCTGATGAGGCCATGGAGGACGTGGTAGAGGCCGTGATACTCCCGGGTGCGCTCAAAGGCCTGCACGTCGCGGGGGGTCTCCACCACACAGATGGTGGAGCGGTCCCGCTTGGCGCTGGAGCAGATGGGGCAAAGCTCCGCCTCGGTGTAGTTCTGGCAGACGCGGCAGCGGTGGAGCCGGGTGTGGGCGTTCTGGATGGCCTCGGCCAGCGCCGTGGCGTCGGCGTCCGACATGCTCAGCACCTGATAGGCCATCCGGGTCGCGCCCTTGCGGCCGATGCCCGGAAACTGGCTGAATTGCTCGATGAGCTTTTCCAGCGGCGCTGCGGTGTAACCCATGCGTATCCCTCCCGCTTAGAGGCCGGGGATGTTCAGGCCGCCGGTCAGCTTGCCCATTTCGGCCTCGGCGGTCTCGTCCACCTGCTTGACGGTAGCGTTGACGGCTGCGGCCACCAGATCTTCCAGCATCTCGATGTCGTCGGGGTCAACGGCCTCGGGCTTGATGGTGATGCCGAGGATCTCGTGCTTGCCGTTCATCCGGACCGTGACCATCTCGCCGGAGGCGCTGCCGGTGTACTCGGCAGCTTCCAGCTCGGCCTGCTTGGCCTTCATGTCATCCTGCATCTTCTGAGCCTGACGCATCAGGGCGTTCATATCGGGGCGGCCAAATCCTGCGGGCATTCTTGCTTTCATAGTTTGTGTTCTCCTTGTTTGTTCGTTTTATTTTTAGCGGCCTCGCCCTCTCCGTCCGCTTCGCGGCCACCTCTCCCAAAAGGAGAGGCTTTGCCTTGCGGTTTCGCTTTTGGCTCTCCCTTTGGGAGAGCTGTCACCGTTAGGTGACTGAGAGAGCAAGCCATTTTAGCGCTTCTTTTTCGTGCTATCCTCGATGCTCACCTCAAGGCCCAGCTTTTCCAGTGCGTGGAGGGACTGCTCGGCGTTGGAGGTGTGCTTCACGGCGGTGCGGGGTTCGTAGGGGCCGATGGGCACCGCGACGCCCGACACCTGCGCGATGAGCTTTTTGATGAGGCGCTGACTGTCCTTGTTTACCCGGATGAAGTCCCGGAAGGTCTTGCCGCCGTCGATGAGCACCCGGGTGCCGTCGAAGTAAGCCTTCGACTTGCGCAGGTAGCTGTGGAGCATAGGGTCCTTCTCCTGTAAGAGCTTGACGACCTCGCTCCACTGTTCGAAGGGGTTGATGCCCTCTGCGGCCACCTTTCGGGGGCGGCTGAAAGCCGGGTCGGCGGTGTATTCCGGAGCCGGTGCTGTGGGAGCAGAAGCCTCAGCAGGCGTTTCCTCCGGGAGGGGTGCTGTGACCGGCGCGGTCGGTTCATCCCACGGCAGGGGTGCACTCTCTGCCACCGGCGGCTCGTCGGGCGGGGGCGGAAGCTCTTCTTCTGCGGGCGCGGGAGCCGGTTCCTCGGGAACCGAAACGGGGGAGACCGCTGGCTCTTCCGGTGCAGACGTCGGTTCTGCGGCGGGCGCAGGGAGAGGCTCCTGCACAGCAGGCGGGGGCGTCACGGGCGTACTCACAAAGGGCTGCGGCGCGGGTTGTGCCGGGGCCGAGACAAAGGGCCGGACGACCGGTGCTGCAGGAGCCGCAGCCTGCACGGATACTGCTGCTGCGGGGGCGGTCTGCGGCGGCTCAGAGAGGGTGAAGAGGGCCAGCTCCAGCTCGATGCGCTGGTCGCTGCCCCGGGTCATGTGCTCGAGGGCATTGCCCAGCGTGCGGATGGCCCGGACGGCCTCCCGCTGGCCCAGCTGAGGGCCTTTTTCAAGGTACTGCATTTCCTCCTCGGGCGAGACGCCGGACAGCAGGCTCTGCCCGCCGGGCAGAGCCGCCAGCATCAGAGCGCGGTAGTGGGCGATCAGCTCTTCGGTCAGACGCTTCACATCCACCGACTGCTGCCGCAGCGCGGCCAGCTGGGCCAGAGCAGACGCACCGTCCTGCGCTTCCAGCGCATCCGAGATGCGGAACAGGTAGCTCCGGTCGGTGACGCCAGCCATCCGGCGGACCACGTCGGCGTCGATCTTTGCCGTGACGCCGGCGCAGGTGTCAAGGATGGAGAGGGCGTCGCGCATGGCACCGTCGGCCAGCCGGGAGATCAGCTCTGCGCCGTCGGTGGTCAGTTCCAGCCCCTCCTGCCCGGCAATGTACTCGACCCGCTGTGCGATGTCCTCCGGCCCGATGCGGGTGAAGTCGTATCGCTGGCAGCGGGAGAGGATGGTGGCCGGGACCTTCTGGATCTCCGTCGTGGCGAGGATGAAGATGACGTGGGCAGGCGGCTCTTCCAGCGTCTTCAGCAGGGCGTTGAAAGCCGCTGTGGACAGCATGTGCACCTCATCGATGATGTATACCTTATAATGGCAGGCGCTGGGGGTATAGGCTGTTTCGTCCCGCAGGTCGCGGATGTCGTCCACGCCGTTGTTGGAGGCAGCGTCCATTTCCACCACATCGAGGATGCTGCCATTGTCGATGCCTTTGCAGATCTCGCACTCGCCGCAGGGGTCGCCATCCTTGGGATGGAGGCAGTTGACCGCCTTGGCAAAGATCTTGGCGCAGGTGGTCTTGCCGGTGCCGCGCACGCCGGTGAAAAGGTAGGCGTGGCCCACGCGGCCCGACGCCACCTGATTGCGCAGTGCTGTGACGATGCCGCGCTGTGCGACGACGTCCTCGAACCGCTGAGGTCTCCATTTGCGGTATAATGCGCGATACATCGGCGATCCCCTCCTGTCGATAATAAAAAATCGGACAGCGCTGACGGGGTTTGACCCCCGCCTTGCGTAACTCGGCATACGGATGCAGGCTGACTGAAACGCACGGGGCGCGCCGCTTAAGGCTGCTTGGTTCCCCACCTGACCTGGTTCACTGCGGCTCCATCGTACAGGACCCACATCCGTATGCCGAACCACGCAGCAGGCGCTGTCCGACAAGACACACGGTTCGTGTGCTTTAATATTGTACCACAGTTCAGGGAGGAATGCAAGAGGGAGTCAGTCCTGCTCCCAACCGGCCCGCAAAAGCTCCAGAGCATGGGTCTCAAGGCGGGAAACATAGCTCCGGCTGATCTGGAGCAGCTTTGCCGTTTCCAGCTGGGTCAGCGGCGGCTGCCCCGCCAGACCATACCTTAATAATAGAAGCTTCCGCTCCCGGGCGGGCAGGCCCTCGATGAGGCGGCGGAGGCGCTGGGCATCCTCCTGCCTTTCGCAGCTCTCCTCCATGCAGAAGCCATCCTGCAGCACATCAGCGAGGGTGAGGGCGGAATCCTCTTTTCCGGCTTCCAGCGTTTCTTGGAGCGAGAGAGTGGGGGCGTTTTTCCGCTCCCGCCGGAAGTGCATCCGAAGCTCATTCTCAATGCATCGGCTGGCGTAAGTCGAAAATCTGGCCCGGCGGGTGGAGTC
>NZ_DAWCVJ010000030.1:0-27888 GCF_052358865.1 Faecalibacterium sp. | reverse complement strand
GCTTTTCTGGTTCTCTTTTGGCACGCAAAAGAGAACTTAGCCTTACCGCAACAGCGTTTTACCCCGCGCTACCAGCGCGAGAAGGATTTTCAGTTCTCTTTTGGCAGCAAAAGAGAACTAATCGTCCCCCTCTGCTCTCTTTATCGCCTCTTTGATGACCGGATACGCAAACCCCCGCCGGGCCAGCGCAGCCACAACAAGGTCTTTCCGCCCTGCGGCCAGCTTGCTGCGATACCGTCCCTCCACGAGGGCGGCGGCAGCTTCCAGCTCCGGGTCTTCGCCCGCTTCATCCGGGGCATAGACCTCTTCCAGCGCAGCAGAGATCTGCTGCGCGTCCAGCCCCTTCTGCCGCAGGTTCTGCGCGGCGGCGCGGCGGCTCTTGCGGGCAGCCAGCAGGCCGTGGGCGCGGGTCAGGGCATAGCGCTCGTCGTCCACATACTGCCGCTCCACCATCTCGGCCACCACAGCGGCGGCGGTGGGCTGGGTGAAGCGCCGCCCCAGCCGCTCATAGAGCTGGCCGGACGAAAGCTCCTGCCCGGCCAGAAGCTCCATCGCACGGGCGCGGGCCTTGGCGGCGTCGGTGGATTTTTCCTCCTCGGCCAGCGGACGGCCCCTTCTCGAAAAAGCCATTTAGTCTTCCACCATGATGTCCAGCTCGCTCTCGCTGCTGCGGGCCGGTGCTTTGACGACCGGCTCCTTGGAGGCGGAAGCGGTCTCGCCGCCCTCCTCCTTGTCCGCCGCAGCGGCAGCCTTGCCCACCGGACGGCGGGTGGCGTAGAGCTTATCCGCGTTGGCGCGGATCTGGCCCTCGATGTCGTTGGCGATCTCGGGGTTGTCCTTGAGGAACTGCTTGGCGTTGTCGCGGCCCTGACCCAGACGGATGTCGCCGTAGTTGAACCACGCGCCGCTCTTCTGGACGATGCCCAGCTTGACGCCCACATCCAGCAGCTCGCTCATTTTGGAGATGCCCTCGCCGAACATGATGTCGAACTCAGCCTCACGGAACGGGGGCGCCACCTTGTTCTTGACGATCTTGGCGCGGGTATGGTTGCCGATAAACTGGCCGGAAGAGTCCTTCAGGCCCTCGACGCGGCGGATGTCGATGCGGACAGAGGAATAATACTTCAGTGCGCGGCCGCCGGTAGTGACTTCGGGGTTGCCGTAGACGATGCCCACCTTCTCACGCAGCTGGTTGATGAAGACGCAGACGGTGTTGGTCTTGCCGATGACGCTGGTGAGCTTGCGCATGGCCTGACTCATCAGACGTGCCTGCAGGCCGACGTGGCTGTCGCCCATCTCGCCCTCGATCTCGGCGCGGGGCACCATAGCGGCCACAGAGTCCACAACGATGGCGTCGATGGCACCGGAACGCACCAGCGCCTCGCAGATCTCCATCGCCTGCTCGCCGGTGTCGGGCTGGCTGACCAGCAGCTCGTCGATGTTGACGCCCAGCGCCGAGGCATAGGCCGGATCAAGGGCGTGCTCGACGTCGATGAAGGCCACCTCGCCGCCCTTCTTCTGGGCCTCGGCGAGGATGTGGAGGGCCAGTGTGGTCTTACCGCTGGATTCCGGTCCGAACACCTCGATGATACGTCCGCGGGGCACACCGCCCACGCCCAGCGCGAGGTCGAGGCCGAGGCTGCCGGTAGAGATGGCGTCCACCTGCATGGCGGTGTTGTCGCCCAGCTTCATGATCGCGCCCTTGCCGAACTGCTTTTCGATCTGGGCCAGCGCCGTTGCCAGCGCGTCCTTCTTTGCGCCCGGCTCCGTCTTCTGGGTGGCGGGGGCGACATTGTTGTTCTGATTTTTTGCCATAGCGTGCTGCTCCTTTATCGCTTTACCTGCGGGGTGCAGGCTGTGCTGTACCGATTCTTTCCTCTATAGTATATCACAGATTTCAGATATGACAACAGATAGTTGTAGATATTTTTTATTTTCTCACGCTTATTCTGCTCTACGGGCCATTACGCAGCGGTCATTGCCGCCAAAATCCTTCCGGCAGGTGATGTCCACCCAGCCGTTTGCTTCCAGCAGGGCTTCCACAGCCTCCCGCTGCTGCCAGCCGATCTCCAGCGCCAGCGCACCGCCGGGGCGGAGGGCCTTCTGGTAGTGTTCCGCGATGGCCCTGTAAAATACGAGTCCGTCGTCCCCGGCCTCCAGCGCCATGGCCGGCTCTTTCGCCACCTCGGGCTGCAGCTCCCGCATCTCCTGCGCCGTCAGGTAGGGCGGATTGGAGACGATGAGGTCCAGCTGCCCGTCGGGCAGGGTCTGCCAGTAGGTGAAGAGGTCGCCTTCCACCGGCTCCGCAGCGCGGGCAGTCCGGAAGCCCCAGTCGAAGGCCGGGGCCTCAAAGGGCGAAGCATCCAGCACATTTTCGGTGCTGCCGCCCTGCCCCTTCAGGGCCAGATGGGTGTTCTTTTCGAGGTAGGCATAGGCCTCCGGGCTTTTTTCCACGCAGGTAACGACCGCCGCCGGGCAGAGCCGCTTGACGCCGAGGCCAAGACAGCCTGTTCCGGCGCAAAGGTCCAGCACACGCGGCGTTTCCACGCCTGCCAGCATCCCGGCAGCAGCTTCGGCCACCACCTCGGTGTCGGCGCGGGGGCAGAGCACCCCCGGCCCCACGGCCAGCTCAAAGTCGAGGAAGGGCCAGCTGCCGCAGAGGTACTGCAAAGGCTCCCGGGCTGCGCGGCGGAGGGTCAGCGCCTCCAGTCTGGCCGCTTCGTCGGCGTCCAGCGGGCGGTCTGTGAGCCGGGCGTCCCGGCCTGTGGCCAGCCGGAACAGCTCCCGGGCGTCGAAGTCCGCGTCGGGACAGCCTGCCGCCGTCAGACGCTCTTCCACTTCCCGGACGGCGGCCCGGGGCAGCATCCCTTCGCTCACCATGTTCCGTCCTCCGGCTTTTCGGGCAAAACGGGCGTCACGGCTGCAATGGCCACCTCGATCATGCTGTCATCGGGTTCAAAGACGGTCAGCCGCTGCACCCAGAGACCGGGCTGGCGAATGATGCGGGTTGCGAGGTTATCCGAGCGGCCGCACCATTTCAGCAGCTCGTAGCTGATGCCCATGACCACAGGCAGAAGCAGCAGCTTGAAGACCACACGGAGGCTGGTGCTGCTCCACGGCAGAACACTGTAGAGAAAGACGCTGACGATGACCACCAGAATGAGGAAGCTGGTTCCGCAGCGGGGGTGGAAGCGGGTATACTTGCGGACATTCTCCACGGTCAGCTCGTCGCCGGCCTCGTAGCAGGCGATGGTCTTGTGCTCGGCACCGTGGTATTCGAAGACACGGTGGATCTCCTTCATCTTGGAGATGGCCACCATGTAGGTCAGAAAGATGGCGACCTTGAGCAACGCTTCGAGGATGACCTTCGGCCAGCGGGTCAGGACGACCACCTTGCCGAGACCGCCCACCAGCACCGTGGGCAGAACGGTGAAGAGCAGGATGGCGAACAGACCGCCCACAAGGGCCGCACCGGCCATCAGGATGTCTTCGGCCTTTTTGCCCAGATGCTCGCCCACCCATTTTTCGAAGGCGGACTCTTCCTCTTCGGCGTCGTACTCGTCGCCCATGCTCACCTGTGCGGAGTACATCATGTACCGGTAGCCGGTAATGAGGCTCTCGATCATCGAGATGGCCCCCCGCACGATGGGGATCTTTGCCCAGATGCCGTGTTTGGGGGTGTCCTCGATCTTGGTCTCAATGGTGCCGTCCGGCTTGCGCACGGCGCAGCAGATCTGCTTCGGGCCGCGCATCATGATGCCCTCCATCAGGGCCTGACCGCCTACGCTGGTCTTGAAGCATTCCTTCTTGGGTTCGTGATTCATAAAATGGATTTCTCCTGTCCGTTTTTTAGCCTCTATCTTACCACATAAATGTGACAAAATCTTACTTTTTGTAGAGCGGCAGGCCCAGCGTCACTACAGTGCCCCGGCCCAGCGTGCTCTTGATGTCCATCGTGCCGTCGAGGGCGGTCATGATGGAGTCCACCAGTGCCAGACCGATGCCGCTGCCCCGCACCGAGTTGCTGCCCTTGTAGAACTTGGTCTTGACGTTTTCCAGATCTTCCGGCGGGATGCCCCGGCCCTGATCGAGGATCTCCACGAAGGCCTTGTACTCCCCGGCCCAGAGCTTGACGGTGATCCGCCCGCCGGGGGCAGAATATTTGATGGCATTGTCCATGATGTTGATGAACACCTGCCGCAGTCGGTCGGGGTCGGCGTAGACCGGGATCATCTCCTCCGGCTCATTGTACACCAGCACAAGCCCCTCCCGCTGGATGCGGGCCTCGCAGAAGAGCACCGCGTCGGTCAGCTCCGCCACGAGGTCGAGGGGGCGGCAGGTCATCTTGAGGCGTCCGTTCTGCAGGCGGCTGAAATCCAGCAGCTCCTCCACCATGTTGTAGAGGCGGGCCGTCTCGTTGTTGATGATCTCGAGGCCCTTGCGGTAGTTCTCGTCCGAGGGGTCGTCCAGCGTGCGCAGGGTCTCCACCCAGCCTCGGATGGAGGTGAGCGGGGTGCGCAGCTCGTGGGAGACAGAGCTGATGAACTCGTTCTTCATCTTTTCTGTCTCCTCGAGACCCTCAGCCATCCGGTTGATGGTGCCCCGCAGACGGTCTACCTCGTCCCGCTCGTCGCCGGTGACGGGCAGACGGACGTCCAGCTCACCCCGGGCGATGCTGGCGGCAGTGCGCTCCACCTGCCCCAGCGGCACCACGATGCTCCGCACAAAATAGAGTCCCGACATGATGGTAAAGGCCAGCACCGCCGTGCCCATGATGAGGGCCACCACCGCCGTCCGCTTGAGCTGCTGCCCCACCAGCGTCAGGCTGGTGACGAGGCGCATCGCGGCCACATCCTCGGCGGCATAGGGCACGAGGCAGCAGGCCGCCATGACCATCTCGCCGCTCTGGGTGCGGTAGATGGCGACGCCCTGCCCGTCCATAGCCTCCTGCGCCTGTTCAAAGTCGGTGCTGGTCACGATGCCCTCCGCGTCGGTGCCGCTGGACGAGGCGATCACGCCGCCGTAGCTGTCCAGCAGCATGAACTCGTATTTGTCCTTGTCGGAGAACTGCTCCACCATCCGGCGCAGCGCCACGCTGCGGCTGGCGGCGGTCTTCTGGCTCGTCTCGCCGGTGTACATCTTGAGCTGGCCGGTGATGGACGAAAAGCGGCGGTACATGGTCTGCTGGACGCCGTTGTAGTAGCTGCGGGTGGTGCTGTAGAGGAACATGACCTCCACCAGCAGCACCAGCAGCACCGTAATGAGCAGACTGCCCCGCAGCCATCTCCGGGTAATGCCGCTTCGCATGGCGTTTTCTCCCTTTCCGTCCTTACTCCTCCCACCGATACCCATATCCCCACACCGTGAGGATATGGGCCGGGTGGCTGGGTTCATCCTCCACCTTCATCCGCAGACGGCGGATGTTCACGTCCACGATCTTGACGTCACCGAAGTAGTTCTCGCCCCAGACCCCTTTCAGGATGCGCTCCCGCACCAGCGCAACGCCGGGGTTGCGGAAGAACAGCTCCATGATCTGGAACTCCACCTGCGTCAGCTCGATGGGCTTGCCCGCCTTGAGCAGGACGCGGCGGTTCTCGTCCAGCACAAAGCTGCCGCTTACCAGCGAGACCGGGGCCTGCTCCCCCGCCGCCGTGCTGGCCGAACGGCCTACGCGGCGGCAGAGGGCCTCCACCCGGGCCAGCAGCTCGCTGACGCTGAAGGGCTTGGTCATATAGTCGTCGGCGCCGATGGACAGGCCGCGGATCTTGTCCTGCTCCTGCCCCTTGGCGCTCAGGATGATGATGCCGATCTTCTGGTCGGTGCGGCGGATGGTCTCGCAGAGCGAGAAGCCGTTCATGCCCGGCAGCATCACGTCCAGAATGGCCGCATCGCAGCCCGGGCGCTGCTCCAACAGCGGCAGAGCCGCTTCGGCGCTGTCCGCCTCCACAGCCTCCATCCCGGCCAGACGCAGGTTCAGCGCGATCATCTCCCGGATGCTGGCTTCATCCTCTACTACCAGAACCTTGACCATTTATCGTTCCTCCGTTTCTCGCCTGCTTGCCCTGTGCGCAAGGCCCGGCATTTTACGAAAAATCATTTTTACTCCGTCAGCTTAGATCTGCCCGGCCTGAGAGGGCTAATTCAGCCGATACAGCGACCGGGAGAGCCGGTAATCCGGGTCCTCGATGGTCACATCCGGGCCGAGCTTTGCCTGCATCTGGCGGGACGCCACCACGCCGAGGCGGACCCAGCCCACCGCGCTCTCGCTGGAAGAGGCCATCCGGATGGTCAGCACCAGCTTATTCTCGTCCACTGTCCGCAGCTCCACGGCACCTTCCACCTCCGCGCTGTCGGTCAGCATCAGGTTGCCCTCCCACTCGATGGGCAGGGCGATATAGCAGCCCGTCTCCTCGTCCAGAAGGCCGAAGCTCTTCTCCGGCGCGGCGGCAGTGTAATCCATCCAGACGATGAAGTCCATCCGTCGGCTCTGGCTCATGTTCAGCAGGCCTGCCTCGTCGGGCTGGGTGGGGATCTCCACCGTGCCGTCGCCGTCCAGATCCCGGCTCACGAGGTTGGGTACGTTGCGCAGGGAGGCGTTGTACAGCTCCTCGCTGCTGATCTGAGATGCAGGCACCATCTGCTGGCTCTCCTCATCGAACCGCAGCAGCACCGAGGCAAGATTGTTGCCCGAGATGCCCGTCCAGCCGTCCAGCACCAGATAGTGCCTGCCGTCCGCACCGAGTCCTGCCGCCACCGAGGCGCAGCCCGAGAATTTATCCCCCGACAGCGCCATCACGGCCACCTGCTGGAAACGTCCGTCCTTGTCCACGGTCAGCAGCTCGATCTGGACGCCGCTGCCCTCCTGCGTGGACATCAGGATCAGGTCTTCGTTGCCGCCGCCGGTGATGTCCTCCACAAGGTACTGCTCATAGGCCTGTTCGAGGATGGCCGACACCTCGCCGTTCTCGTAGGAATAGACCGCCAGATAACGATCCTCCTGCGAAGCCGTATAACCCACCACCAGCTGGGCCGTGCCGCCCGCCTGAAGCTGCGCCAGCCGGACATTGTCCACCGTGTCGGCGAGACCCTCTACCGTCTGGCTCACCTGCCAGCTGCCCTCGCTGTTCTTGCGCAGAAAGGCGACGCATACATTGGAGGTAAGGGCCGTGGTGTAGAACACCGCCGCATCCTGCTGGCCGTCGCCGTCAAAATCCTGTAGGACGAAGGGGGAAAGCAGGTCGCCCTGCATCGGGTATTTCAGCTGGGCGCTCTCCCCCAGCCAGTCATTCAGGGCCGCTTGCAGCGCACCGTAATCGCCCGCAAGGCGGGGCGCGCGCAGCAGCTCCTCCACCTGTATCGTCTCCTGCATGGGGAAGCTGCACCCGGTCAGCAGCAGGCAGAGCGCCAGCGTCAGCGCCGCAGCCCGCAGCCATCCTTTGATTTTCAACATATCCCCTCCTGCCTGTGGAAATCTGCATACCATAACAGTATCAGTATATCACGCAAGGGGGACGATGCCAAGCGGCGAAAACAGAAAAAAGCCCCCTCCCGGACGGGAAAGGGCTTTTTGATACTGATCTTATTCAGTCAGAGAAGCTTAGACAAGCTCCAGAACTGCCATCTCAGCAGCGTCGCCGCGGCGAGCGCCGATCTTGATGATGCGGGTGTAGCCGCCGTTGCGGTCAGCGTACTTGGGGCTGATCTCGTCAAACAGCTTCTTTGCAACATCTTCCTTGGTGATGTAGGCGTAGACCTGACGCTTGGTGTGCAGGTCGCTGGCCTTACCCAGGGTGATCATCTTCTCGGCCATGGAACGAACGTCCTTAGCGCGAGTGACAGTGGTCTCAATCTTGCCATTCTCTAACAGGTAGGTAACCATAGCGCGCATCATAGCGTTGCGGCTGTCGCTGGTTCTACCGAGCTTTCTGGTACCGGGCATCCCGTTTCACTCCTTAACTTAATTATTTACTCATCGTCTGTGTTCAGCTTGAAGCCGAGGGAGTCCAGCTTTGCCATGACTTCCTCGAGGCTCTTGCGGCCGAGGTTGCGAACCTTCATCATTTCGTCCTCGCTCTTGCTGACCAGATCCTCCACCGTGTTGATACCGGCGCGCTTGAGGCAGTTGAAGGAACGGACGCTCAGATCCAGCTCTTCGATGGTCATCTCCAGAGCCTTCTCCTTGTCGTCGTTGGTCTTCTCCACCATGATCTCAGCGCCAGCGGCCTCGTCGGACAGGTTGACGAACAGGTTCAGGTGCTCGGTCAGCACGCGGGCTGCCAGAGAAACGGCCTCCTGCGCATTGATCGTGCCATCGGTCCAAACCTCGATGGTCAGCTTGTCATAATCGATCGCCTGTCCCACACGGGTGCTCTCGACATTATAATTCACCTTGAGCACGGGGGTGTAAATGCTATCAACGGGAAGAGTGTTGATGTCATTCTTCTCGACGATGGCCTGTTTGTTGCGCTCAGCGGGCACATAGCCGCGACCCTTATCGAAGGTCAGCTCCATGACGAGCTTGCCGCCCTCGCCGAGGGTTGCGATGTGCCACTCAGGGTTCAGGATCTCAATATCATCGCCCTGTTTGATGTTGTCCGCAGTGACCTCACAGGGGCCGACTGCTTCAACACGCACTGTCTTCGGACCGTCGGTGTACAGCTTTGCAGCGATACCCTTCAGGTTCAGGACAATCTCGGTAACGTCTTCCTTGACGCCCTCAATGGTGGAGAACTCGTGAACCACGCCGTCGATCTTGACGCTGGTCACGGCGACACCGGGCAGAGAGGAAAGAAGCACACGACGCAGGCTGTTGCCCAGTGTGATGCCAAAACCACGCTCCAGCGGCTCTGCCACGAACTTGCCGTAGCGGCCGTCGGGAGACAGGCTTGCCGTTTCGATTTTGGGACGTTCAATCTCCATCATATCTATGCCCTCCTTGTCAAACCGATGTTGCCATCGGCCCATTATTAAATTCTTTCAAAGAAAAGAATGCGAAAACCGGCCATCCACATGAAAGGCCAGGCCTTCTTAATGGATTACTTGGAGTACAGCTCGACGATGAGGTGCTCTGCAACTTCGTAGTCGATGTCGCTGCGCTCGGGGAGCTTGTTGACGACGCCCTTCAGGGTGCCGGCCTCACGGTCCAGCCAAGAGGGCAGAGCCACGACGGGAGCCTCAGGGCCAGTCAGCTTAGCGAACTTAGCAGAGCTGCGGCTGGACTCACGGACCTCGATGACATCACCGGCCTTGATCAGGTAAGAGGGGATGTTGACCTTCTTGCCGTTGACGGTGAAGTGAGCGTGAGAGACCAGCTGACGAGCGTCGCGGCGGGTCTGAGCAAAGCCCAGACGGAACACGACGTTGTCCAGACGGCGCTCCATGAGCTGGAGCAGGTTCTCGCCGGTCTTGCCGGGCATAGCCTCAGCCTTCAGGTAGGCGTTGTGGAACTGCTTCTCCAGCACGCCGTAGATGAACTTGACCTTCTGCTTCTCCTTCAGCTGAGTAGCGTACTCAGACTGCTTCTTGCGCATGTTGCCATTGGAGTTGCGGGTAGTATTCTTCTTTGCATAGCCCATGACCGCAGGAGAAATGCCCAGGGCCTTGCAACGCTTTGCGATAGGCTGCGTATTCTTTGCCATAATTCAGTTTCCTCCTTCGATCAGACACGACGGCGCTTCGGGGGACGGCAGCCGTTGTGGGGGATGGGAGTCACGTCCTTGATGAGGGTGACTTCCAGACCGGTGGCCTGAAGCGCACGGATAGCGGACTCACGGCCAGCGCCGGGGCCCTTGACGTAGACCTCAACGGTCTTCATGCCATGCTCGATAGCGACCTTGGCAGCAGTCTCGGCTGCAGACTGAGCTGCAAACGGAGTGCTCTTGCGGCTGCCGCGGAAGTTCAGGGAGCCAGAGGAGCACCAAGACACTGCATTGCCCTGCAGGTCGGTGATGGTGACGACAGTATTGTTGAACGTAGACTGGATGTGAGCCTGACCGGCTGCAATGTTCTTACGCTCTTTCCGCTTCATACGGACGTTTGCGCCCTTCTTGGCGTTATTTGCACTTGCCATTTCTCAGAACCTCCTTACTTCTTCTTGTTAGCGACCGTGCGCTTCGGGCCCTTGCAGGTACGTGCATTGGTCTTGGTGCGCTGGCCACGGCAGGGCAGATTCTTGCGATGGCGGGTGCCACGGAAGGACTGGATCTCAACCAGGCGCTTGATGTCCAGAGCGACGTTACGACGCAGGTCGCCCTCGACGATGATGTTAGCCTGATCGATGTAGTCACGGATCTTGGCCTCTTCTTCCAGAGTCAGGTCCTTGACGCGGGTATCGGGGTTGATGCCAGTAGCTGCCAGGATCTTGTTGGCAGTGGTCTGACCGATACCGTAAACGTAGGTGAGACCCACCTGAACGCGCTTCTCGCGGGGCAGGTCAACGCCGGCAATACGTGCCATAGTAGTTTTCCTCCAAAATCATCCCATGTCAGTGTCGGGGTCTGCGCCGGGACTCTACGCACTTGACCCCCAGGCGCCCGAATTAGCCCTGGCGCTGCTTATGCTTGGGGTTCTGGCAGATGACCATCACGCGGCCTTTGCGGCGGATGACCTTGCACTTTTCGCAGATGGGTTTCACGGAAGGCTTGACCTTCATGATGTTGAACCTCCTTTTGGTTGATACCCTGACGCTTATTTGGAGCGCCAGGTGATGCGGCCCTTCGACAGGTCGTAGGGCGACATTTCCACGGTTACCTTGTCCCCGGGCAGGATACGGATGAAATTGGTCCGCAGCTTGCCGGAGATGTGCGCTAAGAGGATGTGACCACTGGGAGCAAGCTTCCCGGTGTTCTTGTCCTCGCTCAACATTTCCACCTTGAAGATGGCGTTGGGCATGGCTTCACGCACGATGCCTTCGATCTCGATGACGTCTTCTTTAGACAAGCTAATTGCCTCCTCATTTGGATCTGCTCAGTTTGTCGTGTTGGGACGGACAGGCGGCGATGAAAGCCACATACTTCTTCTCCTGCGGCACGAAATCCGCAAAGTGGGCAGAGAATCCCTGTCCACCGAGAAAGCATCTGGCTGCCACGGCCATTTATAGATTATACACCTTTTGCATCCATTTTGCAAGTGGTTTTTTCCGTATTTCCGATAAAAATTTCTTGCTTTTTCAAAACAGTCTTTTTCCGCCCCCTGCATTGCCATTTCCACCGTGAAGATGAATCTTTTTCACCAAAAGTTGTCAGAATTGCATAAATGACGTCCTGCAAAGCCAAAAAAGACCTCCCCTTTCAGGGAGGTCTCGGCCTCAGTGCTTACTTGAAGCTGAAGGTGCTCGGGTCAAAATCGGGATCATCCCAGCTCTTGGTCATGATCTCGGTGTGATCCTTCAGGATGGCGATGGAATGCTCGAAGTGAGCCGCCAGACCGCCGTCCTTGGTCTTGACCGTCCAGCCGTCGCTCAGCTGCTTGATCTTGTAGTCGTACTGGCAGATCATCGGCTCGATGGCGATGGTCATACCGGGCACGAGGCGGGGGCCGCGGCCCTGATGGCCGTAGTTCGGCACCTCGGGGTCCTCGTGCAGCTCCCGGCCGGTGCCGTGGCCCACGAACTCGCGGACCACGGAGAAGCCTGCGTCCTCGCAGTAGCTCTGGACGGCATAGCCGATGTCACCGATGCGGTTGCCGGCTACGGCCTGTTCGATGCCCTTGTACAGAGCAGCCTTGGTGACGTCCAACAGGCGCTGGGCCTCGAGGTCGATCTTGCCCACCCCATAGGTGCAGGCGTTGTCGCCGTTGAAGCCGTCCACCTTTGCGCCGGTGTCGATGCTCACGATGTCACCCGGACGGATGACGATGTCATGCGAAGGGATACCATGGATGATGGTATCGTTCAAACTGATGCAGGCCGTTCCGGGGAAGCCGTACAGACCCTTGAAGTTGGGGATGCCGCCATGCTTCACGATGAAGTCATAGATCAGCTTATCCAGCTCCCAGGTGGTCATGCCTGCCTCGATATGCTCACCACCGTATTTCAGGGCAGCTGCGCTCAGAGCATTTGCCCTGCGCATACCGTCCAGCTCTTTCGCATTCTTGATCTGAATCACTTTTTATGCCTCCAAAGCCTTCATGATCTCTGCCGTGGTCGCCTCGATGGAGTCACTGAAGGGGATGACAGCCAGCTTGCCGCGCTGACGGTAGAAGTCCACCAGCGGCTCGGTCTGCTCGTGGTATGCCTTCAGTCGATCCAGCACGGTGGCGGGCTGGTCGTCCTTGCGGATGACGAGCTTGCCGCCGCAGCAGTCGCACACGCCCTCGACCTTGCTCTTCTTGTTGACGATGTGGTAGCTTGCGCCGCACTTCTCGCAGACGCGGCGGCCGCCCATCCGCTCAACGATGACATTGTCGGCAACGGACAGCTCCAGCACCTTGTCGATGCGGATGCCCATCTTCTCGATGGCCTCTGCCTGTGCGATGGTGCGGGGCACACCGTCCAGAATGAAGCCGTTGGCGCAGTCAGCCTCGGACAGGCGATCCTTCAGGATGCCGATGATGACCTCATCGGGGACCAGTGCGCCGGCATCCATAAAGCTCTTGGCCTTCAGGCCCATCTCGGTGCCGTCCTTGACGGCGGCGCGGAGGATGTTGCCCGTGCTGATGGCGGGGATGTTCAGTTTTGCGCAGATGATCTCAGCCTGCGTACCTTTGCCTGCGCCGGGAGCGCCCAACAGAATCAGATTCATAGAAATTTCTCCTCTCCTTATTTAAAGGATGGTTTTTTCTTCGAGTCCGCCGCGGTTTGGAGCCGCTAACGGCTCGCCAAAGCAAAAAAGCACTGAAAAGTCCGAGCATGCTCTCCTTTCCAGTGCTTTCTTACATCAGTGCTTATTCTTTACAGATCAGCCGAGGAAGCCCTTGTGGCTGCGCATCGTCATGAAGCTGTCGAGGCTGCGGGTGGTATCGAGTGCCACACCGACCACGATCAGCAGGCTGGTACCGCCCAGCTGGATGCTCATACCGGTCAGGTTGCCCAGAACGATCGGCAGTACAGCCACCACAGCGAGGAAGATCGCGCCGATGAGAGTGATCTTGTTCAGCGTGCGGGTGATGAAATCGCTGGTCGGCTTGCCGGGACGGAAGCCGGGGATCGAGCCGTTGTTGCGGCGCAGATTGTTGGCGATCTCAACGGGGTTGTACTGGATGGCCACATAGAAGTAGTTGAAGGCCAGGATCAGCAGCAGGTAGATGACGACGTAAAGCGGCGACGTATAGTTGAAGGTACGGAAGAATGCGTACCAGAACGGATGCGCAGCCTGGTCGACCTGCAGGAAGCTGCCGATCGTGCCCGGGATCGAGACCAGAGCGGAAGCGAAGATGATGGGCATGACGCCGCTCATGTTCAGCTTCAGCGGCAGGTAGCTGTTCTGCCCGCCCATCTGCTTGCGGCCCACCACGCGCTTGGCGTACTGGATGGTGATGCGGCGCTCAGCGTTCGTCATAATGACGATGAACACGATCACGACCAGTGCCAGAACGAGCAGCAGGGGCAGGAAGATGTAGAACTGGCTCTCGCCTGCGGCAGCACGGGTCAGGAGACCCGCCACCGTGGTGTAGAGAGAGGACCAGTTGGAAACGATCGAAGAGAAGATCAGAAGGGACAGGCCGTTGCCAATGCCCTTGTCATCGATCTGCTCGCCGCACCAGGTGATCAGCTGAGCACCTGCGGTGAAGGTGGCGATGATGACCACGGCGGTAAAGATACCAGCCGCGCCGGAAGTGTACTTCAGTGCGCCCATGTTACGGACCACAAAGTAGTAGCCGAGGCTCATGATCAGAGCGATGATGCCGCCGGCGTACCGGGTGATCTGCTGCAGCTTCTGCTGGCCGTCCGGTTCCTTCGCAATGTTTTCCAGCGAGGGGATGGCCACCGTGAGCAGCTGCACGATGATGGATGCGTTGATATAGGGTGTCACACCTAACGCGAAGAGCGTGCACCGGGACAGTGCGCCGCCGCTCATCATATCAAGATATGCGAGCATATTGCCGTTCGAGAACATCTGCGTCAGCGCAGAGCCGGTCACGAAGGGCACCGGGATAGCACAGCCCAAACGGTACACCACGAGGATCGCCAGCGTGAACAGGAGACGATTTTTAAGCTCGGGGATCTTCCATGCGTTACGGAATGTCTGGAACACCTTACATCACCTCAGCCTTTCCGCCTGCCTTCTCGATTTTCTCTTTGGCAGAAGCGGAATAGGCTGCGGCCTTGACGGTCAGAGCCTTGGTCAGCTCGCCGTTGCCCAGGACCTTAACGCCGTCCAGGGTCTTCTTGACCAGACCCTTTGCCTTCAGAGCCTCGGTGTCGACGACTTCGCCGGCCTCGAAAGCTGCCTCCAGATCGGCCACGTTGACGATGGCGTACTGGGTGGCAAAGATGTTGTTAAAGCCGACCTTCGGCAGACGGCGTGCCAGAGGCATCTGGCCGCCCTCGAAACCAGCGTGCTTCACGCCGGAACGGGCCTTCTGGCCCTTGCTGCCAAAACCGGCAGTCTTGCCATTGCCGGAGCCAATGCCGCGGCCCTTGCGGGTCACAGCCTTGTTTGCGCCGGGAATCGCGTGCAGTTCATGAAGTTTCATTATGCGTATCCCCCCTGATTAGGCTTCGGTGACGCTGAGCAGGAAGCCGATCTTAGCGATCTTGCCCTGCGTAGCGGCATTGTCAGGCTGAACGGTAACGTCGCCCGGCTTCTTCAGGCCCAGAGCCTCAGCGGTAGCGATCTGCTTCGCGCCGCGGCCGATCAGGCTCTTCTTCAGCTCGATCTTGAGCATCTTATCTGCCATGGTTTGTTACCTCCTTAACCCAGAATTTCTTTCACGGTCTTGCCGCGCTTCTCAGCGACAGACTCTGCGCTGACCAGGCCGCACAGACCTGCGAAGGTAGCAGACACAACATTGATGGGGTTGTTGGAACGCATAGACTTCGCACGAATGTCCTTGATGCCGGCAGCCTCGATGACGGCACGCACGGGGCCGCCAGCGATCATGCCGGTACCAGCGGCAGCCGGCTTCAGCAGGACTGCACCTGCGCCGTACTTACCGACGATCTCATGGGGGATGGTGGTGCCCTTCAGGGCAACCTTGCGCATGTTCTTCTTGGCAGCAGCCTCGCCCTTGCGGATTGCCTCAGGCACTTCGCCGGACTTGCCGATGCCGTAACCGATGGTGCCCTTGCCGTCGCCCACAACGACCAGAGCGGCAAACTTCATGATGCGGCCGCCCTTGACAGTCTTGGAAACGCGGTTGATGGAGACAACCTTGGTGATCATGCCGTCGTCTTCACGGTTTCTCATAGCCATAATGTGTTTCCTCCTCTCATTACAGCTTCAGGCCGCCCTCACGGGCGCCATCAGCCAGGGCCTTAACACGGCCATGATAAACGTAACCGCCACGGTCGAAAACGACCTCGGTGATGCCCTTTTCCAGAGCCTTTGCTGCGACCTTCTTGCCGATCTCAGCAGCGGCCTCGACGTTGCCGCCGAAACCGTTGAAGTCCTTGTCCATAGTGGACGCCGACACCAGAGTAACGCCCTGCTCATCGTCGATGATCTGAGCGTAGATGTGCTTGGCGGAGCGGAAAACATCCAGGCGAGGACGTGCTGCGGTGCCGCTGATCTTGTTACGAACGCGGCGATGACGACGAAGACGAGCTTCGTTCTTGTCGATCTGCTTAACCATTGTCTTTCACTCCTTACCTTATTTCTTGCCCTTGCCGGCCTTGCCTTCTTTGTGCTTGACAACCTCGCCTTCGTAGCGGATGCCCTTGCCCTTGTAAGGCTCGGGCGGCTTCTTGGCGCGGATCTCGGCAGCATACTGGCCGACCTTCTGCTTATCGATACCGGTAACAGTGAAGTGGTTGGGGTCCTGCCACACGATGGTGCAATCCTCAGTATCGGGGATGTTCACCTGATGAGAGAAGCCCAGGTTCATCACAAGGTTGGAGCCCTGCTTCTGGCAGCGCAGGCCGACGCCCACGATCTCCAGCTTCTTCTCGTAGCCGTTGACAACACCGTTCACCATGTTGGCGATGTTGCTGCGGGTCAGGCCGTGCAGGCTGCGGGCCTCGGGTTCGTCATTGGGGCGGGTAACCAAAACCTCATTACCCTCGACCTTGACGGTCATGAGGGGATGATAGTTGGAATTCAGGCTGCCCTTGGGGCCCTTGACGGCGACGGTGTGTGCTGCCTCATCGACAGTGACCGTAACGCCGGCAGGAATGACGATGGGTTTTCTTCCAATTCTCGACATTGTCTTTTACCCCTTTCTTACCACACAAAGGCCAGGACCTCGCCGCCAACGTGCGCAGCACGAGCAGCCTTATCGGTCATGATGCCCTTAGAGGTGGAAATGATTGCGGTGCCCAGGCCCTTCATGACCTTCGGCATATCCTCGCAGTTGGTGTAGATGCGCAGGCCGGGCTTGGACACACGGCGCAGGCCGGCGATAACAGGCTCGCCGTTTGCCTGATACTTCAGGGTGACAACGATGGTGCCCTGAACAGTGTCGTTCTTCACCTGCATGCCCTTGATGTAGCCCTCGTCAACCAGAATCTGGCAGATAGCCTTCTTCATGTTGGAAGCGGGGATCTCCACAGAAGGGTGTTTGGCAGTGCTAGCGTTGCGGATGCGAGTCAGCAGGTCCGCGATAGGATCAGTAATCTGCATTTGCCACTAACCTCCTTAGATTAGCTCTCATTTGTTTTATAATGATACCGCCCCGAAACATCGTTGCCCCGGGGCGGAATCCGACTTGTTATCCAGCCCTTGGATGAATTACCAAGAAGCCTTCTTCACGCCCGGGATCTCGCCCTTGTAGGCCAGCTCACGGAAGCACACACGGCACACGCCGTACTTGCGCAGCACGGAGTGGGGGCGGCCGCAGATGCGGCAGCGGGTGTATGCACGGGTAGAGAACTTAGCAGGACGAGACTGCTTGAGCTTCATAGACAGTTTAGCCATTGTAATCTCCTCCTTAGTTATTCTCAGCGAACGGAGCGCCCAGAGCCTTCAGCAGCTCCTTGCCCTCTTCGTCGGTCTTAGCGGTGGTAACGAAGCAGACATCCATGCCGCGGACTGCATCGACCTTCTCGAAGTCGATCTCGGGGAAGATGATCTGCTCCTTGATGCCGCATGCAAAGTTGCCGCGACCGTCAAAACCGTTGCCGTTGATGCCGCGGAAGTCGCGGACACGGGGCAGTGCGATGTTGAAGAAACGATCGACGAACTCGTACATACGCTCACCACGCAGGGTAACCTTGCAGCCGATGGGGGTGCCCTGACGCAGCTTGAAGTTAGCGACGCTCTTCTTGGCACGGCAGACGACTGCCTTCTGGCCAGTGATCTGGCCCAGATCCTTCATGACAGCCTCAAGGATCTTCTCGTTGTCCTTAGCTTCGCCGCAGGCAACATTGATGACGACCTTGTCCAGCTTGGGGATCTGCATAACGCTCTTGTAACCGAACTTCTTGTTCAGAGCAGGAGCAATTTCATTGACATACTGTTCTTTCAAACGAGCCATTGTTCCTTACTCCTTTCTTACAGCTCAGCGCCGCACTTCTTGCAGACGCGGACCATCTTACCGTCCTTCTCGACGTGGCCCACGCGCACAGCCTTGCCGCACTTGGGGCAGATGGGCATGACCTTGGATGCGTACATTGCACCCTCAGCCTTGACGATGCCGCCCTGCTCGCCCTGACGACGGGGCTTGACGTGCTTGGTAACCATGTTCTGGCCCTCAACGATGACCTTGTTCTCAGAGGGGCTGACCTGCAGGACCTTACCAGTGTGGCCCTTGTCCTTGCCGCTGATGATCATTACGTTGTCGCCGGTTTTAACATGAAGATTATTCATTTTTAAAACCTCCTTACAGCGATTCCGGAGCCAGGCTCAGGATCTTGGTGTAGCCGGCATCGCGCAGCTCGCGAGCGACGGGTCCAAAGATACGAGTACCCTTGGGGCTCTTGTCGGCCATGACGATAACGGCGGCGTTCTCATCGAAACGGATGTAGGAGCCGTCGTCGCGGCGGACGCCATGCTTGCTGCGCACGATGACAGCCTTGACGACGTCGCCCTTCTTAACGGAGCCGCCGGGGGCTGCCTTCTTGACAGAGCAGACCACGACGTCACCAATGTTTGCGTATCTCTTGCGGGTGCCGCCCAGCACGCGGAAGCACATCAGCTCCTTGGCACCGGTGTTGTCGGCAACTTTGAGATAAGTTTGCATCTGAACCATTTCAGATATCTCCTTTCAAACTGTTCAAAGCAGCGGGCAAAGATGATTACTTTGCCTTCTCAACGATACGGACCAGGCGCCAGCGCACATCCTTGGACAGGGGGCGGCACTCCATGATCTCAACACGGTCACCGATGCCGCACTCGTTCTGCTCGTCACGAGCCTTGAACTTGGCGGTACGCTTCAGGATCTTCTTGTACAGGGGGTGCTGCACGCTATCCTTAACGGCAACCACGATGGTCTTATCCATCTTGTCGGACACGACGACGCCGACGCGGGTCTTTCTCAGATTACGTTCTTCCATCGTTTAACCTCCTTACTGCTTCTCAGCCAGAATGGTCATCACGCGAGCGATGTCCTTCTTGACTGCTTCGATGCGGCCGGGGTTCTCCAGCTGGTTGATGGCATGCTGGAAGCGCAGGTTAAACAGCTCGGCCTTCAGGTCTGCCAGCTTGCTGGTCAGCTCTGCGGTCTGCATTTCGCGGAGTTCATTAGCCTTCATTGGTGCCATCCTCCTTCACGGAGTCCTCACGGACAACAAATTTGCACTTGATGGGCAGCTTGTGCATTGCCAGGCGCAGAGCCTCACGAGCAGTTGCCTCATCGACATCTGCCAGCTCGAACAGCACACGGCCGGGCTTGACAACAGCGACCCAGTACTCGGGAGAGCCTTTACCGGAACCCATGCGGGTCTCAGCGGGCTTCTCAGTAACGGGCTTATCGGGGAAGATCTTGATCCAGACCTTGCCGCCACGCTTGATGTAACGAGTCATGGCGACACGAGCAGCCTCGATCTGAGTGGAGGAGATCCATGCCGGCTCCAGAGCAACAAGGCCGTACTGGCCCTGGCACACCACGTTGCCGCGGGTAGCCTTGCCGGTCATGCGGCCGCGCTGGACGCGGCGGTACTTAACACGCTTAGGCAGTAACATTACTTGTTGCCTCCTTCCTTCTTCTGAGCGGTCTTAGCGCTCTTGAGGACCTCGCCCTTGTAGACCCAGACCTTGACGCCGATGCGGCCGTAGGTGGTAGCAGCCTCAGCGAAGCCGTAGTCGATGTCGGCACGCAGGGTCTGCAGGGGGATGGTGCCCTCGTGGTAGCTCTCAGTGCGGGCGATGTCGGCGCCGCCCAGACGGCCGGAGCACATTGCCTTGATGCCCTTTGCAGGGACAGTTGCACGATCGCGGGGGCTCATAGCGTTACGCATGCACTGCTTCATAGCGCGGCGGAAGGTAACGCGGTTCTCCAGCTGACGAGCGATGTCCTCGGCAACCAGCTGAGCGTTGGTAGCAGCGCTCTTGACCTCGATGACGTTGACGATGACGGTCTTGCCATACTCCTTGGTCAGCTTGTTCTGCAGAGCAACGCGCTCTTCGCCGCCCTTACCGATCACCATACCGGGCTTTGCGCAGTAGATGTTGACGGTAACGCGGGGAGCGGAAGTGGAAGGATCCACAGTGCGCTCGATCTCGATCTTGGGGACGCCAGCGTCCTTCAGCTGAGCCTTCAGCTCAGTGCGGATCTTGTGATCCTCGACGAGGTTATCGCTGAAATCCTTCTTGGAGGCAAACCAGCGGCTGTCCCAGTCTTTAATAACGCCGACACGAATGCCGTGCGGATTTACTTTCTGGCCCATTGTTTTCCCTCCTTACTCTTTCTCTTTCAGAACAACGGTCATGTGGCTGGTGCGCTTCAGGATGCGGTAGCCGCGGCCCTGTGCACGAGGCATCATGCGCTTCAGCGTCGGGCCGGGGCAGACATAGCACTCGGCGACGTAGAGGTTGTTCTTGTCCATATTGAAGTTGTTTTCCGCATTTGCGGCTGCAGACTTCACCAGCTTCAGAAGGGGCTCACAAGCGGCCTTCGGGGTGTACTGCAGGATTGCCAGCGCTTCGTCCAGGGGCTTGTTACGGATCAGATCCATAACGATGGACACCTTACGAGGACTAATGCGGGCATAACGAAGAATTGCCCGAGCTTCCATGTTGTGTTCCTCCTTCTCTTACTTCGAATTACCGGTGTGGCCCTTAAAGGTACGGGTGGGAACGAACTCACCCAGCTTGTGGCCAACCATGTCCTCGGTCACGTACACAGGCACATGCTTGCGGCCGTCGTGGACGGCAAAGGTGTGACCAACGAATTCGGGGAAGATCGTGGAGGCGCGGCTCCAGGTCTTGATGACCTGCTTCTTGCCGGAAGCGTTCATTGCTTCAACGTGCTTCAGAAGAGCAGCCTGGACGAAAGGTCCTTTTTTAATGCTTCTACCCATTGTCTTAAACTCCTCTCTTACTTACCTGCACGCTTCACGATGAGCTTATCGGAGCGCTTATGATGCTTGCGAGTCTTGAGACCCAGAGCAGGCTTGCCCCAGGGAGTCATAGGACCGGAGTGGCCAACAGGTGCACGGCCCTCGCCACCGCCGTGGGGGTGGTCGCAGGGGTTCATGACGGTACCACGGCTGCCGGGACGGACGCCCATGTGGCGCTTACGGCCAGCCTTGCCGAGGTTGACGTTCTCGTGGTCGATGTTGGAGACCTGACCGACGACTGCGGTGCAGTTGACGGGCACGTTGCGCATCTCACCAGAGGGCAGACGGACCAGAGCGTAGCCGTTCTCCTTAGCCATCAGCTGAGCCATGTTGCCAGCGGAACGGACCAGCTGAGCGCCGCGGCCGGGGTACAGCTCGATGTTGTGGATGATGGTACCGACGGGGATGTTCTCGAAGGGCAGGCAGTTGCCGGGCTTGATGTCGGCGCCCTTGCCGCTGACGACAACATCGCCGACCTTCAGGCCGTCGGGAGCGATGATGTAGCTCTTGACACCGTCAGTGTACTCGACCAGAGCGATGAATGCGCTGCGGTTCGGATCGTACTCCAGAGTCTTGACGGTAGCGGGCATATCGGTCTTCTGACGCTTGAAGTCGATGACACGATACTTGGTGCGGTTGCCGCCGCCCTGATGGCGGACGGTGATACGACCGGTGTTGTTGCGGCCGCTGTGCTTCTTCATAGGCTCCAGCAGGCTGCGCTCGGGAGCGACCTTGGACAGGACGCTGTAATCCGTGACGGTCATGCCGCGGCGGCCCGGAGTAGTGGGGCCATACTTTTTGATAGCCATTGTGCTATTCTCCTTTGTTTATCTTATGAATTATTATCGGGGTCATATCCCCATAGAGGAACCCTCGGTGGGTTCGATCAGACCATGCTGTTGAAGAACTCGATCTCCTTGGAGTCCTTGGTCAGGGTCACGATCGCCTTCTTGGAGGCGGCAGTGTAACCAGCATGCATACCCTGACGGCGGAAACGGCCGCGGACAGAGATGGTGTTGACCTTGGAGACCTTGACGCCGGGGAACAGGACCTCGACAGCCTGAGCGATCTCGACCTTGGTAGCATCGGTAGCGACCTTGAAGGTGTACTTCTTGTCGGCGATACCGGCCATGGAGTTCTCGGTAATGACCGGCTTCAGGATAATATCATGTGCGGTTTTCATTAGCCAAGCACCTCCTCGAGCTTCTTCGCTGCGTCGACGCTGATGATCAGCTTGTCGGCGTTCAGCACATCGTAGGTGTTCACGCTGCCAGCGAAGGTGGTCTTGACGCCAGCGATGTTGCCAGCGCTCTTGACGAACTTTGCATCGACAGTCTCATTGACCAGCAGGTTCTTCTTGCCAGCGCCGACGGCGTTCAGCATGGAGACGACAGCCTTGGTCTTGTACTCGTCGCAGGCGAACTTATCAACAACGACCATGTTGCCATTGGCAGCCTTGTCGGACAGGACGCTCAGCAGAGCCAGACGCTTGACCTTGTTGTTGATGTGGTAGTTGTAGCTGCGGGGCTTGGGGCCCAGAGCGACGCCGCCGTGAGTCCACTGCGGTGCACGGATGGAACCCTGACGAGCGTGGCCGGTGCCCTTCTGACGCCAGGGCTTCTTGCCGCCGCCGGAGACTTCCATGCGGATCTTGGTGTTCTGGGTGCCCTGACGCTGGTTGGCCAGGAAGTTCACCACAGCAATGTGGACTGCCTTCTCGTTCGGGGTGATACCGAACACGGCGTCGGAAAGCTCGATCTCGCTAACATGCTGACCGTTCATATCGACTACGTTAAACTTTGCCATTGTAGCTTTCCTCCTTACGCCTTCACGCTGTTGGCCAGAGTGACGATGGTGCCCTTGGAGCCGGGAACCGCACCCTTGACAGCGATCAGATTGTTCTCGGTGTCAACCTTGACAACGGTCAGGTTCTGCACGGTAACGCGCACAAAGCCCATGTGGCCGGGCAGGCGCTTGCCGGGGAACACGCGAGACGGGGTAGAAGTGGAGCCATTGGAACCGGCGTGGCGTGCCACCGGGCCGGTGCCGTGGCTCTCACGCAGACGGTGCTGGCCGTAGCGCTTGATAACGCCCTGATAGCCCTTGCCCTTGGAGACGCCCACGACGTCAACCTTGTCGCCAGCTGCGAAGACATCAGCCTTCAGCACATCGCCGACGTTCATTGCGGAGACATCCTCCAGACGGAACTCGCGCAGGGTCTTCTTGGGGGCAACATTTGCCTTCTTGAAGTGGCCTGCAGCTGCCTTGTTGACCTTCTTGGCGGAAACCTCGCCGAAGCCCAGCTGGACAGCCTGATAACCATCGCTCTCGACGGTCTTCTTCTGCACGACGGTGCAGGGACCAGCCTCGATGACGGTCACGGGAATGACCTTGCCGTTCTCATCGAACAGCTGGGTCATACCGACTTTCTTGCCGATAATGCCTTTAACCATTTTCTTTTCCTCCTGTAAAGGTTATTGGTTGGCAGCGCACGTCACTGCCAACATGACCCCTCGGGAAACGAGGGCATCGAATTTGATCGAGTGTCTTTTACAGCTTGATCTCGATGTCCACGCCAGCGGGGAGCTGGAGGCTCATCAGAGCCTCGACCGTCTTGTTGGACGGCTTCAGAATGTCGATCAGACGCTTATGAGTGCGGCTCTCGAACTGCTCGCGGCTATCCTTGTACTTGTGGGTAGCGCGCAGAACGGTGACGATCTCACGATCGGTGGGCAGGGGGATGGGGCCGGACACGCGGGCACCAGTGTGCTTTGCGGTCTCCACGATCTTCTCTGCTGCGGCATCGATCAGCTGAGCATCATAGCTCTGCAGACGGATTCTGATTTTCTCTTTGACTGCCATTGCTTACGCCTCCTGAAAAATTGTTTTGCCCTAGGCGAGCCGATAAATTGCTCTACACAGTTCCGGGTGTTCCTCGATTTGGCACTAGAAAAACCGGTGAACCGCTTGGCAGTTCTCCCGGAGATATATTAGCAAATCAAATCCGAACATTGGTTCCTCCCGTTTCGCAGGTCGCCCTGCCGAGGGAACGTATTCCATCGCTGTCAGTAATTCTTTCGCCCGGTTCTAAGATCGGACATACTCCGCGGAAATAACCCATCTCAGCTATCGCCGGATGACAACCTCCCGCATCTACGCATATCGCTGGCCTGCACGACTTGTATCGCACAAGCCCTTTGCAGCCGAGAGATATTCTATCACATCTTCGTGCATTTGGCAAGTGTTTTTTCGAAAAAACGCAGATTTTATTTTTTATTTCCTCTGTTTTCTTTTCCGGCCGATTTTCTGTGCAGAATGCACAATGCCATGGCAGCTTTTTCTGTGGAAAACCCCGCTGACTCTTAGGATGCCCGCTCACCGGCCCTCTTATACCATCGTCCTTCCGTTTTTTATCCACTGCCTCCTGCAAAAAAGCCGCCGTGCAGATGCACAGCGGCCAGAGTCTCAAATCGGATCTATTTTTTCGCGTTGACCTTCAGCTCATCCAGCAGCTTTTCCCGCGGGGTGACGTACACTGTGGTGTAGACCTCGTAGAGCACCATGCCGGGCTTTGCGCCGTTGGCTTTCCAGATGTTCTTCACCTCAGTGGTATCCACGGCCACCTTGGCGGCGGCACCGGCCTTGAAGGCGCTGGAATAGACCACGGCCAGCTCTGCGGCCTCCTGCTTGGTGGCGTCGGGGATGTCCTCGCCCCGGCTCATGACCACGACATGGCTGCCGGGGGCCTTCTGGACGTGGAACCAGAGGTCCTTGCCCCGGGCAGTGTGGAGGGTGAGCCTGTCGTTCTGGGCGTTGTTGCGGCCCACAAGGATCTCGAAGCCGTCGCTGGAGGTGAACCGGAGGAAGTCGGCGGGCTTCTGGCGCTTGTCGCGCTGCTTGTAGTATTTCAGGTAGCCCTGACTCTTCAGCTCGGCGCGGATCTCATTCAGCGCCGCCTCGCCGGAGGCCGTCTCCACCTCGTAGAGCACCGTTTCCAGATAGGCGATCTCCTTCTCGCCCTCGGCCAGCAGGTCCACCAGCATCCGGGCAGCCGTCTGCTTCTTCTTGTAGTTCTTGAAGAAGTTCTGGGCGTTCTGGCTGGGACTGAAGCGAAGGTCCAGCGGGATGGTGACTTCTCGGCCCTCGTCGTACCAGTTGGGCACGGTGATGCTCTTCATCCCCTTTTCAGCGAGGTAAAGGTTGGCCGACAGCAGCTCGCCGTAGAGGCGGAGCTTCTCGCTCTTGCCGCTGGCGGCAAGTTCTTCCTGCCGCGCGGCCTGCTTGCGGACGGCGCGCTCATACATATTATGGACGGCCTTGTGCAGCTCCTTGCTCTTGGTGCGCAGGCGCTCGGCGCGGTCCTTCTCGGCGTAGTAGCCCTCGAGCATGGCGTTGAAGGATGGCCATTCCTTGATGAGATACTTGTCGCCGTACTGCCGGGGACGGAAGAAGGTGTACTCCACCGGCTTTCCGTCCGGGGCGGTGACGCTGCACGGACAGCCGCCCTCGTCGTAGATCTCCTTCAGCTCGTCGATGGCTGCCATCAGCTGGTGCTTCTGGGCCTCGGTCAGCTCGTTGGCCAGCAGATGCTCCCCGTCAAAGGCACGCCATGCAGCTTCCCGGCAGACCACCGGGCCGACGCCTGCCACCGTCTTGTTCAGGGCGTCCGCCACCGGCAGGTCCCGCTCACAGGCCGCCGCCACGATGGACGCCGCACTGACCGCCAGAAAATCGGGCCGGGCAGGCTTGGGGGGCGTGGTATAGGGCAGACCGGGCAGGAGCTGACGGACATCGCTGTCCTCAAAATCCACCCGCTTAAGGGCGTCGATGATCTTTCCGTTTTGCACCAGCACCAGATTGGAGTAGCGGCCCATCAGCTCCGCGCAGAGGATGTTCCGCACAAGGTCGCCCATCTCGTTGGTGCACTGGAACTCGAAGTAGACGATGCGGTCGCCCGGCTCCATCCGGACGTCCAACAGACGTCCGCCGGTGAGATGCTTTCGCATCAGCATACAGAAGGAGGGCGGCGTTTCGGGGTTCTCGAAGTTCTCCTCGGTCAGGCAGACTCTTGCCGAGCCGCTCCGGGCCGACAGCAGCAGGCTGTAGGTATCGGTGCGGGTGCGCAGGGTGATGACCAGCTCATCGCGGGTCGGCTCAAACAGTTTTGCGATCTTGGCGTCGGCCAGCGTGGTCTTCAGTTCCGCCGCCGTCAGCGCCAGTGTCGCGGCATCCAATGCCATTTGTATTACCTCGTTTTATTATAAATAAGTATAAGGGTCGCGGGCGTCCTCGCTCACGAGGACTTCCAGCGCCGGGAAGGCCCCGCGCAGCTTTTCGGCCACCGCCGCCGTCACCGGAAATTCGGTGGCGTAGTGGCCCGCCGCGATGAGGGAAAGCCCCAGCCGCTTGGCGTCGATGGCGTGGTGGTGATTGGCCTCGCCGGTCAGCAGGCAGTCCGCCCCCTGTGCCAGCGCGTCCTCAAAGAGGCTGCCGCCCGCGCCGCTGATGACGGCCAGCCGCTGCACGGTCTTGCCGGTGTCGGCGAATTTCACCTGCACCGCAGGGCCGTCGAGGGGCTGGTTGCAGCGGGAGGCAAGCTCCTGCTGCGCCTTTTTCGCCAGCTCAGGCACCGTGATGGGGTCGATGCTGCCCACTCGACCGCAGCCCTCGGCGAAGACTTCCATCTCCCGCATCCCGAAGAACCCGGCCAGCACCTCATTGACGCCGCCCTCGGCGGCATCCAGATTCGTGTGCATACAGATGGCCGAGATGCCGTTTTTCACCAGTTGAAAGGCCACGTCCTGCCCGCTCAGCTTCTTGAGGGGAGAAAAGATGACCGGGTGGTGGGACACGATGAGCTGACAGCCCTTCCGGGCCGCTTCCTCCACCACCTCGGGGGTGATGTCCAGCGTCACCAGAACCCGGGACGCTCCGCCGCCGCAATCCACCAACAGACCGGGGTTGTCCCAGCTCTCCGCCAGCGCCAGCGGCGCGATGCGCTGCATCTCCTGATAAATCGAATCGATCGTTGTCATAGCTTTACCTGCCTTACCGATACGTTTCCTTTTCCTTCAAAGAAGCGGCCTGAGAGGGCAGAGACGCGATCAATGCGTCCATCTCCCTCGCCATCTCGCTGCCGTCCGGCACGCCGAGGCGGAGGCGGGGCAGCTTTGCTTTCTGCCATGCGGCGTAGCCCTCGCCCTCCGGCCACTGGCCGGTGAGGCCGAACAGGCATTCTTGGAAGGTGGGCATCCTCACCTCGCCGGTGTACTCCGCCGCCATGACGGCATACCAGCGGCCCGCCGCCTGCACCGGCCGGTCAGCTATGAGGGCAAAACCGTGCTCCCACAGCCAGCGGCGGAGGTCGCTGTGGCGGGTGGCCGGCACCATCACGAGGCGCGGCCCGCCCGGCGCAGACACCCACGGAGCTTTCTCGATGATCTCCCATGTCGTCTGGGCCGAGACGCCCGCCAGCACGATGGTGCCTGCCTCGCCCGGGGACAACACAGAAAGACCGTCGCCGAGCCTCAGCTCAGCGCGGTCTTTGCATCCGGCATATTCCAGCGTCTGTGCGGCCTTCGCCAGCGGGCCGGGGCGCAAATCGGCCCCGATGACCTTGGGGTACTTCCCCGAAGCGGCCAGCACCGCCGTCAGCTTGCCGTGGTCGCAGCCGATGTCGGCCACAGGCTGACCGGGGCGCACCAGCTCAGCGGCAGCGCTCAGACGCGCATCCAGTGTCGGCAGCACTCAGGACTTCTTGGAGGCCAGATGAGCGTTCAGCTTCTCCAGCAGCTCGTCGCAGTCCACACCGTGGACCTCGCAGGCCTCCTCGATGCTCTCGCCGCGGGAGGCGGGGCAGCCGAGGCAGTGCATCCCGATCTCCATAAAGTAGGGAGCGGTGCTCTGGTCCATATCCAGAATGTCGCCGATGATGGTCTCACGAGTCACCTGCTTCACAGGGTGGTTCTCGTCCTTCTTGAGCATATTGAAAATATCAAACATGGTAGTATCCCTTTCTGTCTTTCACGATGCGCCTTGCAGCGCTCAGCTATAATATACCCCAATCATATCCTATTTTTCAAGTAGAAATTGAAAAGCTTCTTGTTTCTTCCGCAAAGAAGTGTGGTTTTTCGGGTGCTGGTGTTCTCTTTTGTTGGCTAAAAGAGGACTAGAAATGGTTTTCGCGCTGGTAGCGCGGGGTAAAGCGCTTTTTCATCAAGGCTAATGTTCTCTTTTGCGTGCCAAAAGAGAACCAGAAATGGTTCTCGCGCTGGTAGCGCGGGGGATGTTTTTTC
>NZ_DAWCVJ010000029.1:0-28624 GCF_052358865.1 Faecalibacterium sp. | reverse complement strand
CCTGCGGGTGGACAAGATGTTGGATGCCGGTCTGCTGGACGAGGCGAAGCTGGTCTACGACCACCGCCAGACCTACCGTACGGCGGCGCAGGCCATCGGCTACAAAGAGTTTTTTCCCTTTTTTGAGGGGACGGCTGCGCTGGAGGAGTGCGCCGACAAGCTCAAGCAGGCCTCCCGCAACTACGCCAAGCGTCAGCTGACGTGGTTCCGCCATATGGACGGCGTGGTCTGGCTGGACGCCTCCGCGCCGGACGCTGCGGCCCGGGCTGTCCGACTGACCCGAGAATTTTTAGCGAAAGGGTGACCTTTTATGGCCGATAAAACGCATTCAGAACCCGGAACGCCGGGTGTGCTGAGCCGTCTGGCGGGCATCGCTGTGGTGGCGGTGGTTCTGGCGGGCATCTATGTGGGCTATCAGGCCTTGCAGGTGCTCTTCCCGCCCAACACCTACGAGACAGCGATGCTTGCCACGGTGGCGGATACCGTGAGCGCCGACGGCGTCCTGCTCTTCGACGAGACCTATATCTCCGGCAGCGGGACGCTGGGCTACCTCGCCGCCGACGGCGAGCGCGTCTCGGCGGGCGCTGCGGTGGCCGAGATCTACAGCAGCCCGGAACAGGCGGGCCTCCGCCAGCAGCTCACGGCCCTGAACGACCAAATCGAGCTGCTGCAGCGGTCTCAGAACACCACCGCCACCCAGCTGGACTCCCTGAGAAAAGAGCGTTCCGGTGCACTTTATGACCTGATGGATGCGCTGGACAGCTCTGCCTATGACGAGACGGCGCAGGGTGAGGAGAATTACATCCTCGCCCAGAACAAGCTCTGGGTCATCACAGGGGAAGTCTCGGATTTTTCGGCCCAGATCGCGGCCCTCACTCAGCAGTCGGCGCAGGTGCAGGCCCAGCTGGGCGCGCCCACCCAGATCACCGCCCCCCAGACCGGGTACTTCATCCGCAGCACCGCCGCCGGACGGCTCAACGCCGGGACGGACGACATCCTCGCGCTGGATGCTGCCGGTCTTGAGGCCTATCTGAACTCCGACCCGGAGCTGCCGCTGGACGGCTGCGCGGGCAAGCTCGTCTCGGGCTTTACGTGGAGGTATGTCGGCCTCTGCTCGGCCAAGGAGGGGGAGAAGCTGCTGGGGGACAACGGCAAGCCCCTGACCCGCTCGGTGAAGATCAAGTTTCCCGGCCAGATGGAAACGCCCCTCAAGGCGTCGGTGTCGGAGGTGAGCATCGACGAGGCCAGCGGCTTGGCCCGCTTCGTCGTCACCTGCGAGGTCATCAACGGCGATGTCCTCCGCCTCAGCCGGGCCAAGGCCCAGATCATCGTGGACGAGACTACCGGCCTGCGCATCCCCATCGAGGCTGTCCATTATTTAAAGGAAGACGGCACCGAGTCTGAGACGCAGGGCGAAAATTACATCCCGGGCGTCTACGTCAAGTACGGAAATCTCGCCCGCTTCTGTAAGATCGACCCTGTGGACAGCGCTCATCCGCTGGTGACGGATGGCGACTACTGCATCGTCATGCCCAGCAGCACCGATAAGACCAAAACCATCAGCGAAGTCCTTCTTTATGACGAGATCATCGTCTCGGGCCAAAATTTGTATGATGGAAAGCTTTTATAGTTATTGACATCTGATGCAAAAATTCAGATAATAGAAAAAGCTATTAGCAGCTCTTTGTTCACAAAGGGGTGCCGGGCGGCGTGAGCTGCCTGAATGAAAGGAGCAAGTTTCTATGTCTTTTGTGGATAGTCTGAAAAAAGGACTTTTTGGCAGTGAGGACGATTACGACGATCAGTACATGGACGACGGCCCTCAGATGGTGAATAACAACAACGGCATCGGCACCGCAGGTGCCGACGAGGAGGACGCCCCCGAGGAGGCCGCGACCCCCAAGCGGAACGGCAAGGTGGTCAACATCCATGCCACCACCCAGCTGAAGGTCGTTCTGGTCAAGCCCGAGCACTTCGAGGACGCCAGCACCATTGCAGACCACCTGAACAACAAGCGCACCGTCGTGCTGAATCTGGAGTCCACCAACAAAGAGGTCTCCCGCCGTCTGGTGGACTTCCTCTCCGGTGTGGCCTACGCCAACAACGGCCAGATCAAGCGGGTGGCCAACAGCACCTTCATCATTACCCCCTACAACGTAGACATCATGGGCGACCTGCTGGACGAGCTGGAGAACAATGGCGCGTTCTATTGATGTACAGCCCGGCGTGCGGGGCTTCGTCCCGGCGCAGAACGATGAGGAGCGCTTCCTCATGCGCCATGTGGAGGATCTGGCCCGCGCCGCCTTTGGCCGGGGCATCGCCCGCTATTCGGCCTTTCTGAGCGACCGGGAACAGCAGCTGGCGCAGGCGGCACTCAACCGCGCCGACGCGCCGGAAGAGAGCTGCCGCTTCGAGGGCGGCTGGCCCGGGGCAGAGCGCCGGGTGCTCTGCCTTGAGCCGGAGGACTGCTATCCTGCCTGCCCGGTCTGCTGCGTCCGGCTCAGATGCCGCGGGCTGGCCGGGGCACAGCTGCCCGTCCACAAGGACTATCTGGGCAGCCTGATGGGCCTCGAGCTTCGCCGGGAGGCACTGGGCGACATCGTCCTGCCGCCGGAAGAGCCGGGCACCGCCTATGTGTTCGCGCTGGAGCCGGCCGCAGACCTCATCTGTCAGGAGCTGCGCAGCGTAGGCCGCACTGAGGTGACGGCCCAGCTGCTGGCACTGGACGAGGTGCCGCAGTTCGCCGAGGCTGAGCGCCGTTTGCAGACGGCCACCGTGTCGTCCCTGCGTCTGGACGCTGTGCTGGCGGCCATGCTGCGGTGCAGCCGGGGCATGGCCGCAGAGCTTGTGGCGGCGGGACGGGTGGAGATCAACCATCTGCCCGCTTCCAGCGCCCACGCGCCGGTGTACCCATCGGATGTGTTCACCGTGCGGGGCAAGGGGCGCTTCCGCCTGACGGCTCTGCCGGGCAAGAGTAAAAAAGACCGACAAATCATCGAGTTCTTCCAGTATTGATGCGAAGGACCGGAATAAATGGAGGAGATCACTATGCTGACACCGCAGGACGTGCGCGCTGTCCAATTCGAAAAGAATCTCCGCGGCTACCGCACCGAGGACGTGGACCGTTTTCTGGATAAGGTAGAACAACAGCTCGAGCAGGATGCAGGACAGATGGAGGCGCTGCGCAAGCAGGTGGCCGATCTGACTGCGGAGAACGAGACGCTGCGCCGCAGTATGCAGAGCTATGAGGCCGACGGAGATATGCTCAAGAGCGCCCTCATCAATGCCCAGCGGATGGGTGAAAACGTCATCCGCGAGGCCAACCAGAAAGCCGAGGACATCCTGCACCGTGCGAATCTGCGCGGCGATGACATCATCCGGGATGCCAACGAGCTGCTGCAGAAGGCCAGCGACCGCGCCGATGAGATCATCAGCGAGGCCAACGACAAGAAGCTGGCCGAGGAGCGGGAGTATGACCGCGTCCGTCTCGAAGTCACCCGCTTCAAGTCCGACGTGCTGAACCTCTACCGCACCCATGTGGAGTCCCTGAGCCGTCTGCCGGAGTTCCAGCAGAAGGAAGAGGCGGCCGCGCAGGATGCAGGCGAGGAGCTGCCGGAGGCAGAGGCTGCTGACGCTGAGAACGCAGAGACCGCACCCGCTGCGGACGCCCCCGAGGCCGAAGCTGTCCCCGCAGCCCCTGCTTCCGATAAGGGCGAGGACTTCTGGGAAAAGGATGAATCCCAGCTCAAGCTCGACCCGCCCCCCGCAGACCCCAACGCTGCATTTCAGGGCGTGAGCTTCAGCGAATAAAAAACCATGCATCGGCAGCAAAACGCTGTTTTCGATAATCATCAGGCGCACAACTGCGCTGCTTGCGATTGCAAAACCAATAGAGGAGAGTGTAAACCAGTGGCTAAGAATAAGTCTCAGTACGATAGTACTCTGAACCTGCCCAAGACCCTGTTTGAGATGCGTGCCGGTCTGCCCAAGAAGGAGCCGGTCATGCTCAAGGATTGGGATGACAACGACCTGTACAACCAGCTCATGAAGCACAATGAGGGCAAGCCTCAGTTCATCCTGCACGATGGCCCTCCGTATGCCAACGGCAACATCCACATGGGCACCGCGCTGAACAAGATCATCAAGGATATCATCATCCGCGAGAAGAACATGGAGGGCTTTCAGGCTCCCTATGTGCCCGGCTTTGATACCCACGGCCTGCCCATCGAGCTGAAGGCCCTGTCCTCCGTCGGCGAGAAGAAGAAGGACATCTCCAAGCTCGAGCTGCGCCAGATCTGCGAGAAGTTTGCCACCGAGCACATCGACATCATGAGCGACCAGTTCAAGCGTCTGGGCGTTATCGGCGACTTTGAGCATCCCTACCTGACCCTCAAGCCCGAGTTTGAGGCACGTCAGATCGAGATCTTCGGCGAGATGGCCAAGAAGGGCTACATCTACAAGGGTCTGAAGCCGGTCTACTGGTGCCCCGACTGCCGCACCGCTCTGGCAGAGGCCGAGATCGAGTACGGCGAGGATGAGTGCGACTCCATCTTCGTCCGCTTCCACGTCTCGCAGGACCCCAACGGTGTGCTGGCAAAGCACGGCATCCCGATGGAGAAGACCTACTTCGTCATCTGGACCACCACCACTTGGACCCTGCCCGCCAACGAGGCCATCTGCCTGAACGGCCAGTTCGAGTATTCCTTCGTCAAGATCGGCGACGAGTTCCACATCATGGCCACCGACCTCGTCAAGAGCGTCATGGATTCCTGCCACATCACTGATTACGAGGTGGTGGGCGAGCCGGTCAGCGGCGCTGAGTTCGAGCTGATGCGCTACAACCACGTCTACCTGCCCAAGGAGGGCTGGGTCATCCTCGGCGACCACGTCACGCTGGAAAGCGGCTCTGGCTGCGTCCACACCGCCGGCGGCCACGGCGTCGATGACTTCAACGTCTGCCAGAAGTACCCCCAGATCCCCATCACCGTCCCTGTGGACGACGGCGGCTATCTGACCGAGCAGGCCGGCAAGTACGCTGGTCAGCGCGTCTGGGCTTCCAACAAGACCATTCTGGCCGACCTGACCGCCTCCGGCGCTGTCATGGGCCAGCTGCACATCAAGCATCAGTATCCGCACTGCTGGCGCTGCCACAACCCCATCATCTTCCGCGCCACCGAGCAGTGGTTCTGCTCCATCGCCAAGTTCCGTGAGGACGTCTACAAGGCCATCGACACCGTGACCTGGATGCCCGACTGGGGCCACGACCGGATGCACGGTATGGTCCGTGACCGCAACGACTGGTGCATCAGCCGCCAGCGCACTTGGGGCGTGCCCATCCCGGCCTTCTACTGCAAGAAGTGCGGCACCTACCACATCACCGATGCCACCATCAAGGCTGTCAGCGACCTGTTCCGCAAGGAAGGCTCTGACGCATGGTACAAGTACGACGCCGAGCAGATCATCCCCGCCGGTGAGGTCTGCGAGAAGTGCGGTGCATCCGAGTGGACGAAGGACACCGACATCATGGACGTCTGGTTCGACTCCGGCTCCACCCACGCCGCCGTTCTGGAAGAGCGGCCTGAGCTGCGCTTCCCGGCCGATATGTATATGGAGGGCGGCGACCAGTTCCGCGGCTGGTTCCAGTCCAGCCTGCTGACCAGCGTTGCAAGCAAGGGCTGCGCACCCTACAAGTCCGTTCTGTGCCACGGCTGGGTCGTGGACGAGCAGGGCAAGCAGATGCACAAGAGCGCCGGCAACGGCGTCGAGCCGAGCGAGATCATCAAGGACTACGGCGCAGACATCATCCGCCTGTGGGTGGCTTCCTCCGACTACACCGTTGATGTGCGTGCAGGCAAGAACATCTTCAAGCAGCTGAGCGAGGCCTACCGCAAGATCCGCAACACCGCCCGCTTCATTCTGGGCAACCTCGACGGCTTCGACCCCAACACCGACTGCGTCTCCGATGACCAGCTGCAGGACATCGACCGCTGGGCACTGGCTGCGCTGGATGACCTCATCGTCAACACCAACGCAGGCTATGCCGTCTACGACTTCAACAAGGTCTACCATGCGGTCTACAACTTCTGCGTCGTGGCCATGTCCAACTTCTATCTGGACGTCACCAAGGATCGTCTGTACTGCACCAACGGCACCGGCCGCAAGGCTGCACAGACCGCGATGTACAAGATCCTCGTCGCTCTGGACAAGATCATCGCCCCCATCCTCTGCTTCACCAGTCAGGAGATCTGGGACTTCCTGCCCAAGACCGAGGGCATGAACAAGTACGTCGTCTTCGAGGATATGCCGAAGGCCGGCCAGTACGCAGCCGACGACGCCTTCAAGGCCAAGTGGGCACAGCTCATCGCTGTCCGCGACGAGGTCAAGAAGGTGCTGGAGCAGGCCCGTGCCGACAAGCAGATCGGCGCGTCTCTCGAGGCTTCCGTCACCCTGTACTGCAATGATGCCGTCTATGCGCTGCTGAACAGCATCCCGATGGACGAGCTAGCCGACCTGATGATCGTCTCCCATGTGGAGCTGGTCAAGGGCGAGGGCGGCGCAGCCAGCGCAGTCGAGGGTCTGGGCGTTGCTGCTGCACACGCCACCGGCGACAAGTGCGAGCGCTGCTGGAAGTACTCTGCCGACATCGGCACCCACTCTGCTCACCCCACCCTGTGCGCACGCTGCGCCAGCGTTGTGGAGGGCTGATCCATCTTATATCTCTGGCGGCGCACCCGGCGCAAAAGGGGGCGCCGCCTTTTTCAAAAAATCAAGCGTTGGGAGAAACTATGGCATACGTCATTCTGAATCTGGTCTGTGTGGCCGCGCTGGTGGGCATCGATCAGGCCATCAAGCTCTGGGCCGTTCAGGCTCTGGCTCCGGTGGAGTCCATCACCCTCATCCCCCATGTGTTGGAGCTGCGCTTCGTGCTCAATCAGGGCATGGCCTTCAGCCTGCTCAGCGGCAGGCAGCTCTTCCTCATCCTCACCACCACTGCCGCGCTGCTGCTCGTAGCCTATCTGCTGTTCTTCCGCAGCCGGGGCAAGCTGCTGCAGCAGACGGCGTTCATCCTCGTGCTGGCGGGCGGCATCGGCAACCTCATCGACCGGGTGCTCAACGGCGAGGTCGTGGACTACATCAACCCCCTGTTCATCGACTTTGCGGTCTTCAATTTCGCCGACATCTGCGTCTGCGTCGGTGTGGCGCTCTGGGTGCTGGTCATCCTGCTGGAAGAGGTGGACGACAAGCCCTCGAAGGAGCGCTGAAACATGGAACAGCGTGAATTTATCGTGGAGGCGGAGGCCGCAGGCCAGCGCATCGACCGCTTCCTCAGCGGGGAGGACACCGGGCTTTCCCGCAGCGCGCTGCAGGGCCTCGTGGCCGAGGGCCATGTGCTCTGCAACGGCAGGAGCATCGCCAAGAGCCTCAAGCTCAAGGCGGGGGATACCATCCTGCTGGAGATCCCCGACGCAAAGCCCATCGAGGCCGTGCCGCAGAACATCCCGCTGGACATCGTGTATGAGGACGACCATCTTCTGGTGGTGAACAAGCCCAAGGGGATGGTGGTCCATCCGGCCCCGGGCAACCCGGACGGCACGCTGGTAAACGCCCTGCTCTGGCACTGCAAGGGCAGCCTCTCGGGCATCGGCGGTGAGATACGCCCCGGCATCGTCCACCGCATCGACAAGGACACCAGCGGGTTGCTGGTGGTGGCGAAGGACGACGCCACCCACATCGGCCTGTCCCAGCAGATGGCCGTCCACAGCGTGGAGCGGGCCTACCAGACCGTCGTTTACGGCGGCTTTGCACAGGACGAGGGCTTTGTGGAGGCCAATCTGGGCCGCTCCAAGACCGACCGCAAAAAGATGGCGGTCTACCCGGCCAGCGAGCCGCACACCAAGTACGCCTACACCGGCTACAAGGTGCTGGAGCGCTTCGGGGGCTTCACCCTGCTGGAGTGCCGCCTCAAGACGGGCCGCACCCACCAGATCCGCGTCCATATGGCGTCCATCCAGCACCCCGTGGCGGGCGACCCTGTGTATGGCCCGCACAACTGCATCACCAAGCTCCACGGCCAGTGCCTCCACGCCAAGACGCTGGGCTTCATCCACCCCATCACGGGGGAGCAGCTCCGCTTCGATTCGGAGCTGCCGGAGTATTTCACCCACTTTATCGCATCGCTCAGGAGGGGGACTGTATGACAAAACTTCTCGATTCTGCGCTCGTGCTCTGCGATCTGGACCACCTTCTCTTGGCCGGTGACGGCAATATGCCGCAGGTCGTCCGGGACGTGCTGCAGCTGTTTTCCAGCCGGGGCGGCCGCCTGACCGTCTTCACCCAGCGATCGCCCCGGGCTGTCCGCGCCGTGCTGGGCGGGGTGCGCCTCGCCGCGCCTGCACTGACCTGCGGCGGCACGCTGGCTTACCGGTTCTCGGAGGGCGGCGGCCAGCCGCTGTGCAGCTTCGCGGGCTGTGAGGAGTCCATCTTCAAGAAGCTGCCCGCTGCGGTGGGGCTTGGCATCGCGCTGCAGATGGCCGACGGCTCCACCCGCGTGCTGCGGATGAGCACCGCCCTTGAGCGCCATCTGCGCCGGGAGTTCACCCCCTTTACCCTGTGCAGCCCCGCCGATGTCCGGGGCGAGGACGTGCTGCGCATCCTGCTCTATCAGGACCGCCAGCAGCTGCCCATTCAGGCCCTGCTGGAACGGGCGCTGGGGGACAATGCCGCCATGCTGCGCTCGGAGCGCATCGGCATGGACGTCATGGTGCTGACGCCGGGCACGGTCTCGGCGGAGGCGATGCTGGGGGCGGTCTGCCTGCCCATCAACTGCACCGCAGACCAGCTCACCGTCGCCGCCGGATGCGGCCAGATGCTGGAGCTTGTCCGTCAGGCCAGGCAGAGCGTCGTCCCGGCCGATGCCCCGGTGGAGCTGCGCCTTGCCGCCAGTCAGACGACCCTGACCGACCACGACACCGGCGCGGCGGCAGAGTTTTTCTATGGCCTTGTGCGAAGTGCTGAAGCTGCTTCGTAAAAATTGTGTAAAGTCTCCTGCAAATTTTCCGCAGGAGACTTTCTTTTTGGAGGGATTTCTAGTACAATGAAAGAAACTATGTCCGCGCCCCGCCAGCGCCGCTTTCTGGCGCTGGCAGCAGCGGCGGCAGCGTGCATCGTCGGGCTGGCACTGTGGTATGCCGTGCCGCCCGCCCCGGCGCAGGATGTTCCGGCGTCCGCGCCGGAGGCGCTGCGGGAGTCCTTCCGGGTGGACCTCAACACCGCCGGGGTGGACGCGATGACGACCCTGCCCGGCCTCGGGGAAAAGAAGGCGAGAGCGATCTTGGAATACCGCCTCACCCACGGCCCCTTCCGGAGCCTCGGCGAGGTGGCGCAGGTGCCGGGCGTTACGCAGGATATGATAGACGGATGGCAGGGCCTCGTCTATCTGAGCTGAGGGGACCCCCCTCGCAGGAAAGAGGAATCATCATGAGTGAAGAGAGCATCTTTATCAACCGGGAACTGAGCTGGCTGGATTTCAACCGCCGCGTGCTGGTGCTGGGCAAGGATAAAAATGTCCCGCTGGCCGAGCAGCTCAAGTTTCTGTCCATCTATGGCTCCAATCTGGACGAGTTCTTCATGGTGCGCGTCGGCTCGCTCCAAGAGCGGGCAAACCTCATGCGCGGCAAGAAGGAGAAGCGGGAGAATAAGACCAACATGACGGCGGAGGAGCAGCTTGCCGCCATCATGCCCAAGACGGCCCAGCTTCAGGAGGACTGCGACAAATATTACGCCAAAGCGCTGGAAAATCTGGCCGCCTGCGGCTACCGCAAGGTGGACTTCGATAAGCTGACCAAGGAGGACGAGCATTTCTGGAAAAAGTATTTCCAGAGCGAGCTTTTCCCCATCCTCAGCCCCCAGATCGTGGACAGCCGCCACCCTTTCCCGTTCCTGCGCAATAAGGAGATCTACCTCGGCGTCCTCCTCCACGAAAAGCACTCTGCGGAGAACACCCTCGGCATCGTACCCATCTCGAGCCAGATGGAGCGGATGCACCTCGTCCGGAAGGACAACGAGACGCTTTTTGCCCTGACGGAAGAGCTGGTGCTCCACTATGCGGCCCTCATCTTCGGTAAGGAGAACGTGCAGGAAAAGTGCCTCTTCCGGGTCACCCGCAACGCCGACATCGACGTGAAAGAGGGGATGATGGACCATGACATCGACTACCGCGAGATCATGGCCGACCTGCTCAAGCGCCGCCGCAAGCTGGCCGCGGTGCGGCTGCAGGTCATCCCTGCCGCGCCGCAGGTCACGCAGCTGCTGTGCAACCGCCTCGAGCTGACCCACAAGCGGGTCTTCGTCCAGAAAAGCCCCCTTGACCTGAGCTTCTTCTTCAAGCTCACGAGCCGGATGGAGTCCGACGGACACCCGGAGCTGTTCTATTCGTCGGCCCGGCCCATGCTGCCTCCGCAGGACTACGACCTCACCGCCGAGGTGGAAAAGCATGATGTGCTGCTGAGCTATCCGTACCAGTCCATCCGCCCCTTCATTGCGATGCTCAAAAAGGCCGCGCAGGACCCCGACGTCATCTCCATCAAGATGACCCTCTACCGGATGGCCCGGGAGTCCCAGATCGTGCAGGCCCTCGTGGAGGCCGCCGAAAACGGCAAGGAGGTCGTGGCGCTGGTGGAGCTGCGCGCCCGCTTTGATGAGCAGAACAACATCGACTGGTCGAAGCACCTCGAGGAAGCGGGATGCACCGTCATCTACGGCTTCGACGACTACAAGGTGCACTCCAAGCTGACCCTCATCACCAAAAAGAGCGCTCATGGCTACTCCTACATCACCCAGATCGGCACCGGCAACTACAACGAGAAGACCAGTGAGCTTTACACCGACTACTCCTTCATCACCGCCGACCTCGGCATCGGCGAGGAGGCTTCCAATGTCTTCCAGAACCTCGCCGTGCAGAAGCTGACGGAAGAGAGCGAAAAGATGCTGGTGGCGCCTCTGCGCTTCAAGAGCGTCCTGCTGGACGAGATGGACCGGGTCATCAACGCCGCCCGTCTGGGGCGTCCGGCCTCCATGATCCTCAAGAACAACTCCATCTCCGACCGGGACATCATCCTGAAGCTCGAGGAGGCCAGCTGTGCGGGGGTCCGCATCGACATGATCGTCCGCGGCATCTGCTGCGTCCGCGCCGGTGTGCCCGGAAAGACCGAGAACCTCCACATCCGCAGCCTCGTGGGCCGCTACCTTGAGCATGGCCGCATCTACAGCTTCTTCGATGGGGTCAACACCCGCACCTATATCGCCTCCGGCGATTTCCTCACCCGCAACACCGAGTGCCGCGTGGAGGTGGGCGTCCGGGTGGAAGACCCCGTCCTGAAGGAAAAGCTGGACAGCATCCTCCGGCTTCAGCTCAGCGACAACGTCAACGCCCGCGAGATGCAGCCGGACGGCAGCTACCAGAAGGTCAAGCCCGCCCCCGGCGAGCCGCTGGTGAACAGCCAGATGGGGATGTACGACCTTCTCCGGGACGACTGGACCGCCCGGGACAAGGCAGCTGCGCCCGTTGAACCGCCGAAGCCCATCAAGGCCCCGGAGAAGCCTGCCGCACCCGCAAAGGCTGTACCTCAGCCCGCCGCTCCCGCCCCGGCAGAAAAGCCGCAGGCGAAGGCCGCTCCTGCCCCCATGCCCGTTGTCGTCACCGAGAGCCGTTCCCGCAGCACCGGCCTGCTGGGCCGTCTGCTCGGATATTTCCGGAAATGATGAGACCCGCTGCCGTCAGCCCCCAAAGCTGGCGGCAGCTTTTTTGTGTTCTGGCTGCCCCTTCTGCTGCATATAGTGCAGAGAGCAGGAGGGACGCCGATGCGGACAAGACAGCAGAGCACAAAGGGATGGGTCATCTTCGCGGCGTTCTGCGCCGTTTTGTTCTGTATGACTGTGCTGCGGGCCTGTGCCGCCAAGACTGCGCCGGAGGGCTGCTCGCTGGAACGGGTGCGGCCGACGCAGGCCGTCTGCTTCCCACTGGGGACGAATGGATGGCGCGTCTCAGACGCCTACGGCTGGCGCACTGACCCCCTCACCGGCGAAGAAACCTTTCACCGGGGCACAGACCTCGCCTGCGCGGAAGGGACGCGGGTGCTGGCCGCGATGGACGGCGTCGTATCTGCCGCCCGGCGGAGCGCGACCTACGGCAACTATCTCCGCCTGAGCCACAGCGACGGGCAGGAGACGCTTTACGCCCACCTCCAATACCTCTTCGTCCGGGCCGGGGAGGTGGTGCAGGCGGGCCAGCCGCTGGGCACAGCAGGGGAGACCGGCCGCTCCACCGGGGCACACCTCCATTTCGAGCTTCTTGAGCAGGGCATCCGCTATGACGCCGGGGCGCTGCTGGGTCTGCCATGAGGCGGCTCGTCCGGGCAGGGCCGCTGGTCTTCCGTGACCCGCTCTTGCTCTGCGGGTCGCTGTATCTGCTGCTCTGGTCCGACGCCAGCGGCTTTCTGCGCATCGGCCTGTATGCAGCTGTCCTCCATGAGCTGGGGCATATCCTCGTCTATCTGGCCCTCTTCCGCCGCCTGCCGGTCATCGAAGTGACCATGACCGGCTTTTGTATGCGGACGAGGGGGCAGGCCCTCACCCGGGGGCAGACCTTTCTTCTCGCTGCCGCCGGGCCGGGGACGAACGCTCTGCTGGCCGCTGTCTGGGCGGTGCGGATGGAGCAGTACGCTGCCATCCGGGACAGCGCCTTTCTCGCGGCCAACGTCCTCACCGGGGCATTCAATCTCCTGCCCATCCCGCCGCTGGACGGGGCGCAGATGGTGCGCTGTCTGTTGCAATCCTCCTCAAAATAGGGTACAATAAGGAAACATGAAATCCGTATTGTCAAATGGAGGAGCTTGATGTTTGATCCGAAACTGAAAGAAGCGCTGTCCCGGGTGCAGAAGCCGGGCCGTTATACCGGCGGCGAACCGGGCAGCGTGTATAAAAATAAAGATGAGGTGGACGTCCGCTTTGCGTTCTGCTTCCCGGACACCTACGAAGTGGGAATGTCTTTTCTGGGCGAAAAGATACTCTATGAGCTGCTGAACAGCCATAAGAACTGGTGGTGCGAGCGCGCCTTCATGCCGTGGCTGGATATGAAGGCGGAGATGGAGCGTCTGGGTCTGTCCCTCTACACGATGGAGAGCAAAGACCCTCTCACCGACTTCGATGCCGTGGGCTTCACGCTCCAATATGAGCTGTCCTACACCAACATCCTCGCCATGCTGGAGCTGGCGGGCATCCCGTTCTATTCGAAAGACCGCGACGAGCGCTGGCCGCTCATCGTGGCAGGCGGCCCCTGTGCCTGCAACTCTGAGCCGATCGCGGATTTCTTCGACGTCATCCAGCTGGGCGAGGGCGAGAACCAGCTGCCCGGCATCTGTGCCGAGATCGAAAAGGCGAAGAAGGAGGGCAATGTCTCCAAGAAGGAGCTGCTGCGCCGCATCGCCAAAATTCCCGGCGTCTATATCCCGGCGTTCTACGATGTCGAATACTGCGAGGATGGCCGCGTCAAGTCCATCACCCCCAATGAGCCGGGCATCCCGGCCGTCGTCACCAAGGCCATCATCAAGGACCTGAACGAGTTTGCGCCCCCGACCAACTTCGTCGTCCCCATGGTGGGCGCGATCCAGGACCGCGCCAGCGTCGAGGTGCTGCGGGGCTGCGTGCGGGGCTGCCGGTTCTGTCAGGCCGGTTTCCTCTACCGCCCCATGCGCCAGCGCGACGCCAGCCTGCTGAACAAGGCGGCACAGGACCTCTGTGCCAACACCGGCTATGAGGAGCTGAGCCTTTCCAGCCTGTCCACCTCCGACCACAGCCAGCTGGAAGAGCTGCTGGACGACCTGAACGAGTGGGCACCGAAAGAGCACGTCAGCCTGTCGCTGCCCTCCCTGCGGATGGACAACTTCTCCCAGAGCCTCATCGAAAAGACCACCAAGGTGCGCAAAAGCGGCCTGACCTTTGCCGCCGAGGCCGGCACCCAGCGCCTGCGCGACGTCATCAACAAGAACGTCACGTGGGACGAGATCGAGAAGACCTGCTCGCTGGCCTTCGCCAACGGCTACACCTCCGTCAAGCTCTACTTCATGATGGGCCTGCCCACCGAGACGATGGAGGACATCGAGGGCATCGCCGAGACGGCCCAGAAGGTGGTGGACCTCTACTACTCCAACCCCAAGCACGCCAAGGGCCGCGGCGTGCAGGTGACCATCAGCTGCGCCTGCTTCGTGCCTAAGCCCCACACTCCCTTCCAGTTCGTCCCCATGGACACCGAGGAAATGCTCAAGGCCAAGCAGAAGCATCTGCTGGAGAGCGTCCACAGCCGGAAGATCAAGGTCAACTACCACGACAGCACCACCAGCTTCCTCGAGGGCGTCTTCGCCAAGGGCGACCGCCGCTTGGCCCCGGTCATCCTTGAGGCCTACAAGCGGGGCTGCTACTTCGACGGCTGGGAAGAGTGCTTCCAGTACGACACATGGCTGAAGGTCTTCGAGGACATGGGCATCGACCCGAAGTTCTACTGCCAGCGCCCCATCGGTCTGGACGAGGTGACGCCGTGGAGCCATATGGACTATGGCGTCACCCACGAATATCTGGTGCGGGAGTACAACAAGGCCCTCGCAGCCCAGACCACCCAGCCCTGCAACCGTGCCTGCCACGGCTGCGGCGCCAATCATCTGTTAGGAGGACCGTGCTTTGATTACAGTCAGGATCTCGTTTAAGAAGAGGGACGAAGCCTCCTACATCTCCCTGCTGGATCTGCAGCGGGTGATGCAGCGGGTGCTCAAGCGCAGCGGACTGCCGGTGTGGCACACGCTGGGCTTCAACCCCCATATCTATATGACCTTTGCCTGCCCGCTCTCGCTGGGGCAGGAGAGCGAGTGTGAATGCGTGGACGTAAAGACCGAGGCCGAAGCCCCCGACTTTGCCCAGTGGCAGACGGCGCTGAACGCCATCGTGCCCACTGGCATCGAGGTCTACCGGGTGGAGCCGGTAAAGATGAAGGCCGACGCCATTGCCTACGCCTGCTACCGCATCCGCTACCCGGCCTCTGCTGCGCCGCTGCTTGAGCAGTACAACACCCTCGACAGCGTGCCGGTGGAGAAGAAGAGCAAGCGCGGCGTCCGGATGGTCGAGATGAAAGCTTACGTCCCCACGCTCACGCTTGAGCCGGAAGGGGAGAGCGTGAGCTTTGCCGTCTGTCTGCCCGCTGCACAGGAGCTGAACCTGAACCCCTCGCTGCTGACGGCGGCGCTGGAAGCAAGATTCGGCCTGTCTGCGGCGAGCGCCTCCATCCTGCGCACCGAATTCCTGACGGCGGACAAGCAGAAGTTTCAGTAAGAACGGCCCGGCGGGGCCGGAATGAAAATTTCCCGCATAAATTTGCACGAACCCCTTGCTTTTGCGGGCGGTTTGTGCTATCCTATTAGGGCGTTAGTGTCCGCTGAGACCACAGCGGGGTTAATGACACATATCATTAAACGGGCGGTCCTCTGACGGCAGTTCGCCGTGCATGAACGTCTAAAAACAAATGGAGGAATTAAAATGGACGCACTGAAGATCATTTCTGAAGGCAGCATCAAGGCTGAGAAGCCCCAGTTCAACGTCGGCGATACCGTCCGCGTTGATGTTCGTATCAAGGAAGGCGAGCGTGAGCGTATTCAGGCCTTCGAGGGCACCGTCATTGCAAAGAAGCACGGCGGCGTCGCAGAGACCTTTACCGTTCGCCGCGTTTCCTACGGCGTCGGCATCGAGCGTGTCTTCCCCATCAACAGCCCCTTCGTCGAGAAGGTCACTGTTGTCCGTAAGGGCAAGGTCCGCCGCGCAAAGCTGTTCTACCTGCGTGGCCGCACCGGCAAGGCTGCCAAGGTCAAGAGCGATATTTGATGATTCCCCGTTTCAAAGCGGGAGAAAAGGGGGCAACTTGTTTGTCCCCTTTTTTCTGTTATACGGCGCTTTTGGCGCAGGGACAGAGAAAATAAAAACGGGCGCAGGCCCGGACAAAGAGGTGCATCGGATATGGAACAGTCACAGCCCGCTGCCCGTGGGCAGAGCCTGCTGGAATGGTACGAAGCGCTCATTTCGGCGGCGCTGGTGTTGGTGCTGGTGTTCTCCTTCTTTTTCCGCATCATTCAGGTGGATGGCGAGTCGATGGTGCCTACGCTGGAAAACGGAGACAAGCTCATCGTCTGGGGCGCAGGATACGAGCCGCAGCGGGGCGATGTGGTCATCGTGGACAGCTACACCAGTTATGGCCGGCCGCTGGTCAAACGGGTCATCGCCAAGGGCGGCGACACCATCTCCATCGACTACGCCGCCGGCACCGTGAAGGTGAACGGCAAGGTGCTGGAAGAGGATTACATTGCAGAGCCGACCTATCTGGGCTATGACGTGGAGTTTCCCTACACTGTGCCGGAGGGGACGGTCTTCGTTATGGGAGACAACCGCAACGCCTCGCTGGACAGCCGCTCGAGCTATGTCGGCTGCATCGACGAACAGGATATACTGGGCAAAGTGCTGCTCTGCTTTTTGCCCTTTTCGGATTTTGGAGTAGTAAAATGAACAATCAGGACACCCGGTTTGCAAACCAATATACCATCCAATGGTTTCCGGGCCATATGACCAAGACGCTGCGGATGATGGAGCAGGAGATCCTGCACGTTGACGCCAGCCTTGTGCTGCTGGACGCCCGCATCCCGCTGTCCAGCCTCAACCCGGAGATCGAGCGCATCACGGCCCGCAAGCCCAAGCTCTATGCGCTGAACAAGGCCGACCTCGCCGACCCCGCCGTGACGGAGGAGTGGATCCGCTACTTCCACGAGGCCGACGCAGGCTGTGTGGCCATCAGCGCCAAGCAGAAGGGCGGCGCGAACGCCGTCAAGGCCGCCATCGAGAAGGAGCTGTCCGGCCTGCTGGCCCGCCGCCAGAACCGCGGCATGGGCGGCGCAAAGACGCAGGTGATGCTCTGCGGCATCCCGAATGTGGGAAAATCCACCTTCATCAATACCTTCGCAGGCTCGGCCCGTGCCAAGGCTGCCGACCGCCCCGGCGTGACCAAGGGCAAGCAGTGGGTCAGCACCGAGAAATTCGACCTGCTGGATATGCCCGGCGTGCTCTGGAAGAAATTCGATTCCAAGACCATCGCCTCGAATCTGGCCTTCATCGGCTCCATCAAGGACGACATCCTTGACGTCGAAGAGCTGGCTATGAACCTTCTGGATGAGGTGCGCCGCAACTATCCCGACCTCGTGGCCCAGCGGTACAAGCTGGACGCCGAGACGCTGGCTCTGCCGCCCTACGAGCTGATGGAGGCCATCGGCCGCAAGCGCGGCCTGCTGGTGCGGGGCGGCGAGGTGGACACCGAGCGCTGCGCGATCATGCTGGTGGACGAGTTCCGCGCCTGCAAGTGGGGCCGCATCTCCCTCGAGCGCCCGCCCCAGCGGGACGATGTGGCGGACTTTGCCGAGGAGGACGAGGAATGAAGCGCCGGACAGACGAGGAGATCTCTGCGCCGCTCTACGCCTATGATGCCGACATCCGGGCGCAGTACGGCTGCTTTGCAGGTGTGGACGAGGCGGGCCGCGGCCCGCTCTGCGGCCCGGTCTGCGTGGCCGCCTGCATCCTTGACCCCGAGGCTCCGGTCTACGGCATCAACGACTCGAAGAAGCTGACCGAGAAAAAACGGGAGGCCCTCTTCGAGCAGATCATCGAAAAGGCGCTGGCCTATAAGATCGTCTTCGTCGGCCCAGACGTCATTGACCGCGACAACATCCTCAACGCCACCATGGGCGGGATGCGTCAGGCCGTGGAGGGGCTGGACATCGTGCCCAACCTCGTCCTCGTGGACGGCAACCGGACTCCGGCAGGGCTGACCATGCCCGCACAGCCGGTGGTGAAGGGCGATGCCACCAGCGCCAGCATCGGCGCAGCGTCAGTGCTGGCGAAAGTCAGCCGTGACCGCTATATGCTGGAGCTGGACAAGCAGTATCCCCAGTATCAGCTGGCGAGGCACAAGGGCTACGGCACAAAGCTGCACTATGAACTCATTGCACAGTACGGCATCCAGCCCTTCTACCGCCGCAGCTTCCTCAAAAAACAGGGCTACTGGCCCGAAGGCAAGTGATGGGCCGGGCCGAGACGGGCCAAAGAGGAGAGGCCGCCGCGGCCCGCTTCTACCAGAAGCAGGGGGCAGAGCTTCTCGGCCACAATTATCACACCCGGATGGGGGAGATCGACCTCATCCTGCGGGAACCGGACGGGACACTGGTGTTCTGCGAGGTCAAGACCCGCGCCAAAGACTCTCTGGATACCCCTGCCGCTGCGGTGAATGCCGCGAAGCAGAGGCGTATCATCGCATCTGCCGCATTGTATCTCCAGAGCACCCGTCAGAGCGACGAACCGGTGCGTTTCGACGTGGCTGAGGTCGTCCCTCTTGACAGCGGGCGCTGGATGGTACATATTATAAAGGGTGCTTTCTGGGCAAAAAGCTAGACGCGCGCAGAAAAACCCGGTGGGAAAAGGCAGAAAACGGCCTCGGGCCGCTGCCGCAGGATGAGGCCGAGTGATGGGCCTTCTGGCAAAAAGGAGCGATAATGATGAAATTTTTCAGCACGAGAGACCATGACCGCATTGTGACCGCCTCTCAGGCGATCGCACAGGGCCTGTCGGATGAGGGCGGTCTGTTCGTCCCGGAACGCTTTCCGCAGGTGGACGTCAGGGCGCTGTGCCAGCTGGATTATCCCGCGCTGGCCGCTGCCGTCGTCAGCGAATATCTGACCGATTACTCCAAGGACTTCCTCGCTGAAGCCACCCGCACCACCTACGGGGAGGCGTTCGGCGGCAAGGCAGGCTATCTGGCCCCGGTGGAAGGGGACACCTATGCCCTTGAGCTGTGGCATGGCCCGACCTGTGCGTTCAAGGACTACGCCCTCCAGCTGATGCCCAAGCTTCTCGTGGAGGCAAAGAAGAACCTCTCCCGCACCGAAAAGACCCTCATCCTCGTGGCCACCAGCGGCGACACCGGCAAGGCTGCGCTGGATGGTTACCACGACATCCCGGGCGTCGAGATCGCTGTGTTCTACCCCACGGGCGGCACCAGCGAGATCCAGCGCCTGCAGATGGCGACGCAGGAGGGGGCGAATGTCGCGGTCTACGCGGTGCGGGGCAACTTCGACGATGCCCAGACCGGCGTGAAGCGGGTCTTCGGCGACAAAGCCATCGCGGCCAAGCTGGCCGAGCGGAACATCCGCCTTTCCAGTGCCAACTCCATCAACTGGGGCCGCCTTGTGCCCCAGATCGTCTACTATTTTGCCGCCTACGCCCAGCTGCTCAAGGCCGGGAAGATCGCCTTCGGCGACGAGGTGGATTTCTGCGTGCCTACCGGCAACTTCGGCGATATTCTGGCGGGCTATTATGCAAAGCAGATGGGTCTGCCCGTGGGCAGGCTGGTCTGCGCCTCTAACCAGAACAATGTCCTGACCGACTTCCTCTCCACCGGTACTTACACCGCCAAGCGGGAGTTTTATAAGACCACCTCGCCCAGCATGGACATCCTCGTCTCCTCCAACCTCGAGCGTCTGCTCTACCACGTCACCGGCAGCGATGCCGAGGTGGCCGGTCTGATGAAGAGCCTGAATGAGACAGGCAGCTACACCGTCCGCCCCGAGACGCTGGCGGCGATCCGGGAGAGCTTCGACTGCGGCTGGAGCAGCGAGGAGCAGGTGGCAGGGGAGATCCGCGCCCGCTACGAGAAGGACGGCTACCTCTGCGACACCCACACGGCTGTGGCGTTCCACGTCGCTGCCCAGAAGAAGCGGGACGGCGTGCCGATGGTGGTGCTCTCCACCGCCTCACCCTTCAAGTTCCCCCGCAGCGTGCTGGAGGCTCTGGGTCATACCGCACCGGAGAACGATTTCGAGGCCATGCAGGCGCTGGAAGAAGCCACCGGCCGGACCGCGCCCGCAAGCCTTGCCGCCCTGCGGCAGAAGGCCGAGCGGTTCAGCACCGTCATCGACCCGGCGGGGATCGCGGAGGTGGCGCTGGGCTATCAGGCGTGATGAAAACCAGAACAGGAGTAAATAAACTATGGCACTTTTTGTGCTTGGCGATACCCACCTCTCCCTAGGTGCCTCCAAGCCGATGGACGTTTTCCCCGGCTGGAACGGCTATGTGGAGCGGCTGGAACGCAACTGGCGCAAGCTCATCAAGCCCGAGGACACCATCGTCCTTGCAGGCGACATCAGCTGGGCCATGCGGCTGACCGACACCCGGAAGGACTTTGCGTTCTTGCAGCAGCTGCCGGGGCAGAAGCTCATCATGAAGGGGAACCACGATTATTGGTGGACCACCGCCAACAAGATGAACGCTTACCTGAAGGCCGAGGGCTTTGACACCCTCCACATCCTGCACAACAACTCCTACGCCGTGGAGGGTTACGCCATCTGCGGCACCCGGGGCTGGCTGTTCGATGTGGGGGAGGCCCACGACGAAAAGGTGATGAACCGGGAGATCGGGCGGCTCAAAATGAGCCTTGACGCCGCAGAGCCGGGGCTGGAGAAGCTGGTGTTCCTGCATTATCCGCCGGTCTACACCGGCACCAGCGCCCCTGAGATCGTGGCGACGCTGAAGGCCTACGGCATCCGGACCTGCTACTACGGCCATCTGCACGGCAACGCCATCCGGTATGCCGTGCAGGGTGATGTGGACGGCATCCGCTACAAGCTCGTCAGCGCCGACGGCCTGAAGTTCTGCCCCTACCGCATCAACTGAGGACGGGACGGAAAGGTCGGAAATAACAAAAAGTCAAAATTTGGGGTGGCAATTCTATCACAAGCGTGTTATAATAGGTTGTGACGCGATTGTTGCACCCAATTTGAGCGCGCGCGTCCCCGCATTTCGCAACAGCAAGGACGCGGTGCGCGGTTGCAGGCGGCAGTTTTCCCGCTGCCCCAACGCAATACAATATTTGAGTGGAGGATACACAAAATGAATTTCATCAAGTGCGAAAAGCTCGAGAAGAGCATGGCAGAGCTGCAGTTCTCCATCGACGCTGAGGCCTTCAAGGCAGCAGTTGCCGATGTCTTCAAGAAGGAGGGCAAGAAGTACCCTGTTCAGGGCTTCCGCAAGGGCAAGGCTCCCAAGGCTCTGATCGAGAAGATGTACGGCGCTGATGTCTTTACCTATGACGCCATCAACGAGCTGTTCCCCGCAGCTTACGAAGAGGCTGTCAAGGCTGCCGGTATCGAGCCGGTGGGCCGTCCTGAGGTCTCCGTCGATTCCGCCAGCGAAGCTGAGGGCGCTACCCTGACCGTCAAGGTCGCAGTCAAGCCCGAGGTGAAGATCGGCGCTTACAACGGTCTGACCGTCGAGAAGACGGTCCATACTGTTTCTGACGAGGCTGTCGAGGCCGAGCTGAAGCGTGTGCAGGAGCGCAACGCCCGTGAGCTGACCCGTGAGGGTGCTGCTGAGAACGGCGACATCGTTGACATCGACTTCGAGGGCTTTGTGGACGGCGTTGCATTCGAGGGCGGCAAGGCAGAGCACTACAGCCTGACTCTGGGCAGCGGCAGCTTCATCCCCGGCTTCGAGGATCAGATCGTCGGCCACGCTGCTGGTGAGGAGTTTGACGTCAACGTCACCTTCCCCGAGCAGTATCAGGCTGCCGAGCTGGCTGGCAAGCCCGCTGTCTTCAAGATCAAGCTGCACGAAGTCAAGTACAAGGAGCTGCCCGCTCTGGACGACGAGCTGGCAAAGGACTGCTCCGAGTACGACACTCTGGACGAGTTCAAGGCTTCCATCCGCAAGAACAATCAGGAGCAGCTGGACAAGCAGGACGATTTGGCCGTCGAGAACGCTCTGGTCGATCAGGTCATCGAGGGCATGGAGGCTGAGATCCCTCAGGCCATGTACGATGTCCGCATGGACGAGCTGGTCAACGACTTTGCTTTCCGTATGGAGCAGCAGGGCCTGCGCCTCGAGGACTACCTGAAGTATATGGGCCAGTCCGTCGATCAGTTCCGTGCTTCCTTCATGCCGCAGGCTGAGAAGCAGGTCAAGATCCGTCTGGCTCTGGAGGCTGTCGCAGCTGCCGAGAACATCGAGGCCACTGAGGACGAGCTGAATGCCGAGGTCAAGCGCATTGCTGACCAGTACAAGATGGAAGAGGACAAGGTCCGCGAGCTGATCAACGTGGACGAGGTGAAGCACGATCTGGCCATCAATAAGGCAATCGACTTCATCAAGAGCCACGCAAATGTCGTGGAGAAGGCCGCTGAGGCCGAGAAGACCGCTGACGCTGAGTAATTCCGGCGCACAAGGTCATGCAGGGCAGGGAAAGTCCCCGGCTCTGTAAGTGAAGGTTGTTGAAATTGACCGATACGGCTACGGCCCTGTGTGCTTGCCGTATCGGTCAATTTTGCAAATACAATAATTTTTCATTCAGGAGGCGAACCCTATGAGTTTTGTTCCTTACGTTGTCGAGCAGTCGGCGCACGGGGAGCGTTCCTATGATATTTTCTCCCGTCTGCTGAACGACCGCATCATTGTGCTGAGCGAGGATGTCAACGACACCTCCGCCAGCCTTGTCGTGGCACAGCTGCTGTATCTGGAAGGGCAGGACCCCGATAAGGACATCAGCCTGTATATCAACAGCCCCGGCGGCTCCATCAGCGCAGGTATGGCCATCCACGATACCATCCAGTATATCAAGTGTGACGTCTCCACCATCTGCATGGGCATGGCCGCCTCGATGGGTGCGTTCCTGCTGGCCAGCGGCACCAAGGGCAAGCGCTTCGCCCTGCCCAACGCCGAGATCATGATCCACCAGCCCCTCATCGCCGGCGGTCAGGGCGGCGGTCTGTCCGGACAGGCTACCGACATCAAGATCCATGCCGACCATCTCGTCCGCACCCGCGCCAAGATGAACCGGCTGCTCAGCGAGTACACCGGCCAGCCGCTGGAAAAGGTGGAGCTGGATACCGAGCGTGACAACTTCCTTTCTGCGCAGGAGGCCAAGGAATACGGCCTCATCGATGAGGTCATCACCCACCGCTGAGCGGCAGAAAGCAATACACCCAGGATAAGGAAAAACGGTTATGGCTAATAACAATTCCGGCAGAGATAAAAACGAAAAGGATCTGGTCTGCAGCTTCTGCGGCAAACATCAGGATGAAGTGGAGCGGATGATCATCGGTCCCGGCGTGAACATCTGCAGCGAATGCATCGGCCTCTGTGCCGATCTGCTCTCGGACAAGCCGGATCACTCGGGCAGCAGCTCCCGCCCCAGCCGCGGCAGTGCCAGCCGGGCACGCATCCAGCCGTCTGACGAGCTTTCCATCAACATCAAGACCCCTGCGGAGATCAAGGAGGGACTTGACCAGTACGTCATCGGTCAGGATGAGGCCAAGCGTGTGCTGGCCGTCTCGGTCTACAACCACTACAAGCGCATCCTGAGCGGCAAGGGCGCCGACGTTGAGCTGCAGAAGTCCAACGTCCTGCTCCTCGGCCCCTCCGGTGTCGGCAAGACCCTGCTGGCCCAGACACTGGCCAAGATGCTGGGCGTGCCCTTCGCCATCGCAGATGCCACCACCCTGACGGAGGCCGGCTATGTGGGCGAGGACGTGGAGAACATCCTGCTCAAGCTCATTCAGGCCGCAGACTTCGACGTCCAGAAGGCACAGATCGGCATCATCTATATCGATGAGATCGACAAGATCACCCGCAAGAGCGAGAACCCCTCCATCACCCGTGATGTAGGCGGTGAGGGCGTCCAGCAGGCTCTGCTGAAGATCCTGGAGGGAACGGTCAGCAATGTTCCCCCGCAGGGCGGCCGCAAGCACCCTCAGCAGGAGTTCATCCAGATCGACACCACCAACATCCTCTTCATCTGCGGCGGTGCCTTCGACGGTCTGGACAAGTATATCCTCCGCCGCACCGATAAGTCTGCTCTGGGCTTCGGCAGCAGCCTGAAGGACAATTCCAGCGAGGCCCAGAAAGCCCTGCTGCAGAAGGTCGAACCCCACGACCTCGTCAAGTTCGGCCTCATCCCCGAGCTGATCGGCCGTCTGCCGGTCATTACGGTGCTGGATGATCTGGACGAGGATGCGCTGGTGCGCGTCCTGAAGGAGCCTCGAAACAGTCTGGTCAAGCAGTACAAAGAACTGCTGGCCATGGATAATGTGGAGCTGAACATCACCGATGAGGCCCTCCACGCCATTGCGCGGAAGACCATCGAGCGCAAGACCGGTGCCCGCGGTCTGCGCAGCGTGATGGAGAACATCCTGATGCCCGTCATGTACAATGTGCCAACAGACCCCACCATCATCCGCGTCACCATCGACGAGGATACGGTAGAGGGCGGCGAGGCGCACATGGAGTACGGTGCAGTGCGCAAGCGTTATAAGAACCAGCCTTCCCTGAGCTGAGCGGCAGCGCGCAGCAGGGGAGAGCAGGCCCCGCTGAAAGCTTTTTACTTTTTGGCGGGGTCTTTTTGTGCCATCCGACTTGTTTCCGAGGTCAAATTGTAGTAAACTATAAAAGTCTGGAACTGTGAGGGTAAAAATCGGAGCGGCCCACTGGCATGAACCTGCTTCGCAGAAAAACAGTACCGGACCCTGTGGGAAATAGAACGTACGATAAAGGAGTGTGTGTTATGGCAAATTATTTTGAGATGACCCGCGACGAACTGGCTGCCGAAAAGGTGGCTCTGGAAGAAGAGTACAAGAAGTTTCAGGCGATGGGCCTGAAGCTGAACATGGCCCGCGGCAAGCCCGGCCCTCACCAGATGGATCTGGCAATGGGTCTGCTGCAGATGACGGATTACACCACCGACGCCGGCACCGACGCCCGCAACTACGGCGATCTGGAGGGCCTGCATGAGGCCCGTGAGCTGTTCGCCGACGTGATGGGCGTGAAGCCCGAGGAGGTCTTTGTGGGCGGCAACTCCAGCCTGCAGCTGATGTACAACCTCATCTCGATGGGCTACAGCTTCGGTTTCCCGGAGTCTCCCTGCCCGTGGTCTCAGGTGGAGAAGCGGAAGTTCCTCTGCCCGGTGCCCGGCTATGACCGCCATTTTGCCATCACCGAGGAGTTCGGCTTCGAGCTGATCAGCGTCCCCATGACCCCGAACGGCCCCGACATGGACGTCGTCGAGAAGCTGGTGGCCGAGGATGACACCATCAAGGGCATCTGGTGCGTGCCGCAGTATTCCAACCCCGACGGCTACACCTACAGCGACGAGACCATCGATCGCTTCGCCAAGATGAAGACCGCCGCCCCCGACTTCAAGATCTTCTGGGATGAGGCTTACATCGTCCACCATCTGACGGAGGAGATCATCGAGACCCCCGTCCTGCTGAACGAGTGCAAGAAGTACGGCAACGAAGACCGCGTCTTTATGTTCACCTCCACCAGCAAAATCACCTTCCCGGGCGCTGGCGTCTCCGCTCTGGCTTGCAGCGAGGCCATGATGAAGTACATCTGCAAGCGCTTCTCGGTCATGATCATCAGCTACGATAAGATGAACCAGCTGCGCCACGTCCGCTTCCTCAAGAACAAGGAGGGCGTTCTGGCCCACATGGCAAAGCACCGCCGTCGTCTGGTGCCCTGCTTCGACGCCGTCAAGACAGCCTTCAACGAAGAGCTGACCCCCTGCGGCGACATCGCCCACTGGACGAACCCCAAGGGCGGCTACTTCATCAGCCTCTATGTCATGCCCGGCTGCGCAAAGCGGGTGGCTCAGCTGTGCAAGGAGTGCGGCCTGACCCTCACCGGCGCAGGCTCTGCATACCCCTACCACAAGGACCCGGATGATTCCCACCTGCGCATCGCGCCCACTTATCCCAGTCTGGATGAGGTGGAGACCGCATCCGACCTGCTCTGTGTCTGCGTCCGTCTGGCAGCAGTCGAGAAACTGCTGACGGAAAAGGACTGATCTTTCCACTGCACAAATCTCCGCTGTGCTGCCGCTCAGACGGCGCAGCGGAGATTTTGAAGTTGTTTCCAAGACCGGAAAGCAGCTTCATATTATATTTGGAGGTTTCCCGATTCATATGAAAACGAAAGGCAAAGCATGGCAGCTTATCCTCACGGTGCTCGTGATCGCGGCGTTCGTCTATACGGCGTTCTTCGGTGTTGCGGTCAAGTACGGTGATGTGACCACCACCTACATCAAGGGAGCGAAGGACATCCGCTTCGGTGTGGACATCAAGGGCGGCGTCAACGTCACCTTCGTCCCCTCCGACGGCTACGACGCCACCGACGACCAGCTTGAGGCTGCTCAGCTGGTCATCGAGAACCGTCTGGTCGCCCTCAACGTGACCGACTATGAGCTGTATGTGGACAACAACTCCGACAGCCTCATCCTCGAGTTCCCGTGGCAGTCGGGCGAGACCGAGTTCGACCCCGAAGCCGCCATTGAGGAGATCGGCACCACCGCCTACCTGACCTTCCGGGAGGGGAGCAGCGCAGACGGTGCGCTGGTCCTTGACGGCTCGATGGTGGAGAGCGCTGCTGCCCAGTACGGCCCCGTCAACGGCAGCAGCTCCGAGTACTATGTGGCGCTGAAGTTTACTGACGAGGGTGCCAAGGCATTCGGCGACGCCACCACCCGTCTGTACCAGAACGGCGGCAGCATCAGCATCTGGCTGGACGACGAGAACGTCAGCACCGCCAGCGTCAACGCCGCCATCACCGACGGCTCTGCCATCATCACCAGCTCTGCGGCGAATCCCTTCACGCAGGAAGATGTCGTCAAAATGGCCCGCCAGATCAACTCCGGCTCTCTGCCCTTTGCGCTGAGCGTGGACAGCTACTCCACCATCAGCCCGAGTCTGGGCGAGAACAGCCTGAGCGCCATGGTGCTGGCCGGTGTCATCGCCTTTGCCCTCATCCTCGTGCTCATGACGGCCCTCTACCGCCTGCCCGGCTTCCTCGCCTGCATCGCGCTGGCCGGTCAGGTGGCGGCCACGCTGGCCTTCGTCTCCGGCTACTTCCCGGTGTTTGAGAGCTTCACCCTGACCCTGCCCGGCATCGCTGGCATCATCCTCGCCATCGGCATGGGCGTGGATGCCAACGTCATCACCGCCGAGCGCATCAAGGAAGAGCTGCGCAGCGGCAAGAGCCTCGACGGCGCGCTCAAGAGCGGCTTTGCCCGCGGCCTGACCCCCATTATCGACGGCAACGTGACCATCGTCATCGTCGCGGTCGTCCTGATGGGTGCCTTCGGCCCCTCGGACGGCTTCTTTGCCAAGGCCCTGCACTTCGTCTTCTTCGCCTTCGGCCCCTCGACCGCAGGCACCATCTACGCCTTCGGCTACACGCTGCTCACTGGCGTGCTGCTCAACTTCGTGTTTGGCATCTTTGCTACCCGTACCATGATCCGGGGCGCTGCTTCCATCAAGGCTCTGCGGAACCCCTGCCTCTACGGTGCGGATGCTCCCGGCAAAACTCCTGCCGAGAAGAAGCAGATCAACTTTGTCGGTCTGCGCAAGCGTTTCCTGACCTTCTCCGCCTGTCTGATGGCGGCGATCGTCCTCTGTGCAGTGGTGCTGGGCGTCCATCTGGACACTGAGTTCACCGGCGGTGCGATGATCACCCTGAGCTACGAGAACAGCTTTGAGATGTCTGCCGTCCAGAAAACGGCCTCCGAGGCGCTGGGCAGCAATGGCTTGACCCTGCAGACCGGCGAGAACGTCGCAACAGGGGAGCAGACCCTGAAGATCTCGATGCCCGGCACCGAGACCGTCACCACCGACGAGGTACAGACCCTGCTGGACTCCCTGAATGAGAGCTACCCTGACAACTCCTTCGCACAGCTCTCTCTGAGCAACGTCAGCGCCGCAATGGGCATGAAGTTCCTCCAGAAGAGTCTGGTGGCCGTGGTGTTCGCGCTGGTGCTCATCCTCGCCTACATCGCATACCGCTTCAAGAGGATCGGCGGCCTGACCGGCGGCATGATGGCCGTTCTGGCCCTGCTCAACGACCTGATGGTGGTGTTCGGCACCTTCGTGCTGCTGCGTGCCCCGCTGGATGGCAACTTCATTGCGGCGATGCTGACCATCCTCGGCTACTCCATCAACGATACCGTCGTCGTCTACGACCGCATCCGTGAGAATCGCAGCCTGCTGGGCAAGAAGGCCAGCTTCGAAGAGCTGGTCAACCACTCTGTCAACCAGTCGGCCCGCCGCACCATCATCACCACCGTCACCACCGTGATGGCGCTGGGCGTGATGTGCGTCGTCTCCAAGCTGTATGGTCTGGACAGCATCTTTACCTTTGCCTTCCCCCTGATGATGGGTATGCTCAGCGGCGTGTACACCTCGCTGTGTGTCTCCACCTCCGCCTGGGTGGCATGGAGCGAGCGCAAGGGCGCAAAGAAAAACTGAGCCGCTGGATCCTGATGCAAATCTGTCCTGAGTTTTTATCGCAATTTTCAAAAATAGTGCCTGTCAAAACGGCATCTTTGCGACATGCAGTTTGCGGATGTTGCCTGTGCATTAAAAACGCAAACTGCTATATTTGGACCGACCAGGAATTGCCCCTTTTGCGGCGAGGAGGAGGCCCAACGCTGTGAGTCCCGCCCCACCGCCGCCCC
>NZ_DAWCVJ010000028.1:0-29242 GCF_052358865.1 Faecalibacterium sp. | reverse complement strand
GTGCGGGGCGTGCTGTTCGCCGCTGCGGCTGGTGGGCGGCGCGGGGACGGCGGCGGTGTCGTCGCTGGTCCTTTTGGCCCCCACCGCGCCGTGGCCGCTGGCCCTTACTTATAAAGGTACGACTGCCGCCCTCTGCGTGGCTGCGGCCTACGGCTGGCAGGGCGTGCGGAACACCGCCCGGCTGACGGCATGGTTCATCCTACTCAACCTGACCCTCACGGGGGCGCTGCTCCTGCCCGGCGCGGCCTGTAACAACCTCAGCTTCTACCTGCCGGTGTCGCCGGGGCTGCTGCTGGCGTCCACGGCGGGGGTCTGCGGCGGGGTGCAGGGGGTGATGCACCTTCTGGGGCGCAGCGGCCCGGCCTGCTTCGAGGCCCGGCTCCGTGTGGCGGGGCAGAGCGTGGAGCTGAAAGCCCTCTGCGACACCGGTTTCCACGTACAGGAGCCGCTTTCGGGCCGGGCTGTAGTGCTGGTGCGGTTGGGGGCGGTGCGTCTGCCCGAGGCGCTGCAAACCTATCTGGAACACTGCCTCGCGGGCGGCGGGGGAGAGCCGAGGCCGGAATGGGGCGTGCGGTTCGTGCCCTGCCAGACCGTCGCGGGCCACTGTCTGCTGCCCGCCCTGCCCGCTGCGCTTTCCTGCGGCGGCAGGGCACAGGAGGGCATCTATGCGGCCTTCTGCGATACGCCGCCCCCGCAGGGCGGCTGGACGGCCCTCGTCAGCGCAGAGACGGCGTCGCTGTTGGGGAAATGAGGATACGATGGGAGGAAATCTGTCTGTGTTTCAACGATTTGTAAAGTTTTTGCAGGGCCTTTGGGCCAGACTCAGCTGGACGGGCGGCGCGCACTACCTCAGCGGCGGGCCGGGCCTGCCCCCGCCCCTGACCCCGGAGGAGGAAAAAGCCCTTCTGGCCCGGATGGCCGACGGCGACCCCGCCGCCCGGGATGCGCTGATCACCCACAATCTGCGGCTGGTGGTCTACCTTGCCAAGAAGTATGAGGGCAGCGGCGTCCCCTCGGAGGATATGGTGTCCATCGGGACGATCGGCCTTATCAAGGCCGTGAACACCTTCACCCCGGAGCGGAGCATCAAGCTGGCCACCTACGCCAGCCGCTGCATCGGCAACGAAATCCTGATGTACCTGCGCAAAAGCTCCAACCGTCGGCAGGAGGCCAGCATCGACGAGCCGCTGAACATCGACGGCGACGGCAACGAGCTGCTGCTGTCGGACGTGCTGAGCAGCGAGGAAAATCAGGTGGGCCAGCGCCTTGAGCAGGACGCCGAGCGGGCCAGCCTCCGACGCTCGGTGGAGCAGCTCTCGCCCCGGGAGCGGCAGATCATGGAGCTGCGCTTTGGCCTGCTGGACGGCGTGGAGCGGACCCAGAAGGAGGTGGCCGATGCCATCGGCATCAGCCAGAGCTACATCTCCCGGCTGGAAAAGCGCATCATACGGCAGCTGAGGGAGCAATTAGGAGATTGAGAGGGCCTCTCCCTTTGGGACAGCCAAAAGGTGCCCCTGAATTTGGAATGAATGCCGCCCCGCCCCTGCGGCCATACTTCCGGTGAAACTAAGACACCGGAGGCTAGAGAGGATGTACAACAAGGTGGAACTGTGCGGTGTGAACACCGCCGAGCTGCCGATCCTGTCCGAGCAGGAGAAGCGCGACCTGCTCACCCGGGCGCGGGCAGGGGACAAGGCGGCTCGTCAAAGCATGATCGAGGGCAACCTGCGGCTGGTGCTCAGCGTCGTGCAGCGCTTTTCGCAGCGGGGCGAGAACATGGACGACCTCTTTCAGGTGGGGTGCATCGGCCTCATCAAGGCCATCGACAACTTCGACCCGGCCCAGCAGGTGCGGTTCTCCACCTACGGTGTGCCGATGATCATCGGCGAGATACGGCGATTCCTGCGGGACAACAACGCCCTGCGGGTGAGCCGCAGCCTCCGGGACACGGCCTACCGGGCCATGCAGTCCCGCGAGGAGCTGGAAAAGCAGCTGGGCCGTGAGCCGACCGTGGAGGAAATCGCCCAGAAGACCGGCCTGCCCCGCCGGGAGGTGTCGGCGGCGCTGGAATCGGTGGTGGAGCCGTTGAGCCTCGAGGAGCCGGTCTACGCCGACGGCGGGGATGCCGTCTACGTCATCGATCAGGTGCGCGACCCCGACGGCGAGGACAGCTGGATCAGCGGGCTGCAGTTCCGCCAGACTGTGGCGGGCCTCACCCCGCGGGAGAAGCGCATCATGGAGCTGCGGTATCTCAAGGGTAAGACGCAGATGGAGGTGGCGCAGGAGATCGGCATCAGTCAGGCGCAGGTGAGCCGTCTGGAAAAGGCGGCACTGGAGCAGTTCCATCAGCAGACATGACAAAAGCGGCGGTACACAGCGCACCGCCGCTCTTGTTATCGGGGCTTGTGGTACTTCTCCCGGGTGGCCGCGCCGCCCCGCAGGTGGCGCTCGGCTTTGTTCCGGGCCAACACCATCTGCACCTGCCGGAACAGCTCCGGCCCTACCGTCCGCAGCCGCACCGACACATCCTTGTGGACGGTGGATTTGCTGCATCCGAAGGCCCGCGCCGCCGCCCGCACGGTGGCTCCATGCTCCACGATGTACTCTCCCAGCAGCAGCGCCCGCTGTTCCGGATCACCTTTCATGACTGCTCCCTCCCGCCAAAATGTGCTTGTTCCAGAATATGTATCCGGCTGGCCCGATATGCTGCCGGGGGCTTGACTTTTGACGCAGAGCGGCTATACTGAAAGCGGACATGAAAACAGGGGCGCCGTGAGGCTGAGATCTGCTGTAGGCAGAGACCCTTGAACCTGATCCGGGTAATGCCGGCGTAGGTAGTTTGCGGAAAGGTCCCGATTTTCACAAACAGCCCGTGCGCCTGCCAGAAAAGCAGGCGCATTTTGTTTTTGTGTACTATTGTTATGAGAAGAGGAATCCTTATGTCGAAATCTTACTCCAAGACCCGGGTGCTGGTGGAGTGCGCGCTGATGATCGCCATCGGCACCGTGCTGTCCAACATCAAAATTTTCACCATGCCCAATGGCGGCAGCGTCACTCTGCTGAGTATGCTGCCCTTTGTGCTCGTCTCCTTCCGCCACGGCGTCAAGTGGGGGCTGTTCACCGGTCTGGTGAACGGCTGCCTGCAGATGCTTCTGGGCTTCTGGGCACCCCCGACGCCCACTTTCCTCTATTTCCTCGGCGAGATCCTGCTGGACTATCTGGTGGCGTTCATGGCTCTGGGCACGGCGGAGTTCTTTGCCCGCCCCTTCAAGAACCGGATGGTCGGCGTGGCCGTCGGTACGGCTGTTGCAGGCTTCCTGCGCTTTATGTGCAGCTTTTTGTCCGGCGTCCTCGTCTGGGGCAACCTGAATGAGGGCCTGAGCGCATGGACCTACAGCCTCGGATACAATGCCAGCTATATGCTGCCGGAGACTCTCCTGACCGTGGTGGGTGCTGTGCTGCTCATCAAGGCGGCTCCCCAGATCTTCGACCGCCAGTATGCTAAGGCCTGAATGATACCAGAATAAGAGTCCCGCCGGGGACTGAAAAGCCCCGGCGGGATTTTTTTGCACGATTTTGAAAAAAGATGTTGACAACTGCTCTTTTGACTGGTATAATAAACCACGTCGTCAGGGACGACACACCAGCTCTGGGGGATTAGCTCAGCTGGGAGAGCGCTTGCATGGCATGCAAGAGGTCAGCGGTTCGATCCCGCTATTCTCCACCAAAAAAGCACTGTACTTCGCAGGAAGTACGGTGCTTTTCTTTTTGCTGAGGCCGATGGGGGCTGCATTGCTTCGCCTGCACCGTTTTCGGCCCAGTGACACCCCCAAAAAAGAGATGCTGCCCCGGAGCAGACCGGGCAAAAGCAAAGCCTCGGAAAGCTCTGGGGGCAGCATCTCTCATTTATGTTTATGGTTCGGTCAGGTGTGGGTGCAGAGATACTCCACCCATGCGTCATACCCGGCGGGCAGCAGATGGTAGCCGTCCGGCTGGGCGTATTCGGCGATCAGGTCGCCATTCTCGTCGGCCAGCGCCTCCCAGAGGTTCAGGAAGGTGCAGCCCTTTTCCAGTGCGATGGCCGAGAGTGCGTCGTTGATCTCACACAGGCGCTGTTTGTAGAGGCCGGGGGACTTCTGGCTCACTTCGGGCCGGACGGGGGTGATGGACTGGACGTAGATCTTCGTGTTGGGCAGCGCCTGCGAGATCATGTCCAGCATCAGCCGGTAGTAGGTGAGGAAGCTGGAATAGTCGTTGTCGGCGGTGAGCACATTAGTGCCCAGCAGGATGTAGAGCGCCCGGGGCTGCTGGGAGGCCAGCGCCTCCATCGGGATCTCCTTTTCGCCGTCAGCCCGGCGGCAGGTGGTGTTGTTGACGACGGCGTTGGGGCCGACGCCCTTGTAGGCGCAGAAATGGGCGTTGGGCAGGCCGGTGTCGTACAGCTCCATCCCCTGCGTCAGGCTGTCGCCCAAGAAGCTGACGTCCGAAAAGCTGCTCCGCTCCACGGCGGGGCTGGCGGTCTGAGCTGCAAGGCGGAAATCCATCGCGGTCATGCCGTTGTCGAGGGTCTGGACGTTGAGGCGGCGGGCCGGAGTGTAGCTGATGGTGTTCCACTCGCTGCCGGTCAGCTCCTGCTGCAGGATGGTGGGGCCCTGCTGGGCGGTATTGGAGGACGGCTCGCGGTGGAGACGCTTCCAGAGGATGCCCACAGCGGCCAGAAGCACCAAAAGGATGAGCAGCGCGGCGGTGATGAACACCCTGCGCCAGCGCCGGTGAAGGATGCGGCGGCGATATTCCTGATAATCTGCCATAATGTCCTCCTGTGGCGGAACGATAGCTTTCACCCCTATTATACAGCACCGCTCCGGCCCGTGCAACCCGTGAGGAAAAATTCCCATATTCAGGGGGCCTGCCCTTGCGTTTCCTATTATAAATATGATATACTAAAGTGAATCAAATATGATAGGGAGGCTTTCACGATGCCATTTACTCCGAAATTGACTTATAAAGGCAAGCCCCTCGTCCGCAAGGACAATGAGCTGTATTATGGCTGTATGACCGACCCGTATGTGCTTTATCTGCAGATCCAGTCCACCAAGACGGTGGGCGGCGTGGATGTGGCAGACAAGGTCCATCTGCAGCTGCTCTCTACCGATGAATCCAAGCCCCGTGAGGCCCGCGTGGCCCGTCAGACCACCAAGAACGGCCTGTACAATGCGCTGGACATCGGCAGCATCTGGCTGCAGAAGGCAAACGAGAACGTCTGAACCCAAATCGCAAGCTGCTGAAAGGGGCTGCCCCGCAAGGGGGCGGCCCCTTTTTTGCTGCACGAATATTTTGCGTTCTGCGGAACTTTGTGGTATACTTAACCTGATATTTTATGCACAAAAGGCAGGAATGAAATTATGCTGCAAAATCCAGAACTGCATTATCTGGACAACGCCGCCACCACCATCGTCGCTCCCGAGGTGGCAGACGTGATAGACAAGGCCATGCGGGAGCACTGGGCCAATCCGTCCAGCCTCTACGCCCCGGGAGCGCGGAGCGAAGAGGCCTTGAACGCGGCCCGCGCCGCTGTGGCCCGCACGCTGGGCTGCAAGTCGAAGGAGCTGTACTTCACCTCCTGCGGCAGCGAGGGCAATAATCTGGCTCTTCTGGGCGCGGCCCAGACCCGCACCTTCGGCAAGGGCATCGTGGTGTCGGGCTTCGAGCACCCCAGTGTCCAGCGCCCGCTGGAGCGTCTGGCCGCGCAGGGGTATCACGTCACCGTGGTGGCCCCGCAGCCTGACGGTACGCTGGACATGGGCAGGATGCTGGAAGCGGTGGACAAGAACACCATCCTCGTGGCCTGCATGATGGTCAACAACGAGATCGGCACCCGCAACGATGTGGAGCGTCTGGCCGCGGAGGTCAAGCGCCGCAACAGCCGCACCATCGTCCATGTGGACGCGGTGCAGGCGTGGATGCGGGTGCCCATCAAGCTGGACAACATCGACACGATGGCGGTCAGCGGCCACAAGATCCATGCGCCCAAGGGCGTCGGTGCCCTCTATCTGAGCGACCGGCTGGTGCAGGCGTTCCAGCCGCCTTACCTCGGCGGCGAGCAGGAGCGCGGCCTCCGCCCCGGCACCGAGAACCTGCCCTACGCGATGGGCCTCGCCGCCGCGGCCACCCGCCTTGCGGGCAGCATCCGGAGCCGCGACAAGGCCATGCGTGCCCTCAACGACCGTCTGCGCGCCGGCCTTTCCATCTTCCCGGAGGTGGAGATCAACAGCCCGGCGGGGGCGGTGCCTGAGGTGCTGAACTTCAGCGAGAACTGCATCAAGAGCGAGACCATGCTGGCGTGGCTGTCGGAGAAGCAGATCTATGTTTCGTCGGCCAGTGCCTGCGGCAGAGGACAGCCCAGCCACACGCTGGCGGCGATGGGCCGTGACCCGCTGGCCATCGATACGGCCATCCGGGTGTCCTTCTGTGCCGACAACACCCCGGAGGATGTGGATGCCTTCCTCGAGCGCTTTGAGGACGGCATGAAGCATTTGCAGAGAATCAGAAAGTAAGGGGCGCGTTCCGGGAGCTTTCTCCTCGGACACGAATCGGGCCATTCCATCGCCCGCCCTATTGCCTTCGGCAACAGGGTCCCACCCCAGCGGACGGTCCTCGGAGAAACTCCCGGAACACCGACGAACGCACAACATAATATCAGGAGTAACTACTATGCGAGAAGTCATTATGGGCTATCAGGGCGAGATGTCCCTGAAGGGCCTCAACCGCAACCAGTTCGAATCGACGATGATGAAGATCCTGCGCTACCGCCTCAAGACGGTGGGCAAGTTCCGCGTCTACTGCACCCAGTCCACCTTCTACATGGAGCCGGAGGAGGACGACATCGACATGGACCTCGCCTTTGAGCGGGTGAGCAAGGTGTTCGGTCTCGCCGCGCTCAGCCGCGCCGTGGTCTGCGAGAAGGACTTTGACACCATTTGCCAGACCGCCGAGGACTATCTGGGCGACAGTCTCCATGGCATCAAGACCTTCAAGGTGGAGGCCCGCCGCTCGGACAAGACTTTCCCCATGACCAGCCCTGAGCTGATGCGGGAGCTGGGCGCTTACCTGCTGGGCAAGCACAACTACCTGCGGGTGGACGTCAAGAACCCGCAGTTCAAGGTCATCGTGGAGATCCGCGATTACGGCGCGTATATCCACGGCCCGAAAATACAGGGTGAGGGCGGCCTGCCGGTGGGCACCTCCGGCCGCGCCCTCAATATGCTCTCCGGCGGCATCGACAGCCCGGTGGCGGCGTACCGGATGGCAAAGCGCGGTCTCGGCCTCGACCACATCCATTTTGCGTCCCCTCCGTATACTTCGGAGCGTGCAAAACTGAAAGTCAAGGCGCTGGCCCAGCGGATCACCCCCTATACCGGCAGCACCAACCTCTTTGTGGTGCCCTACACCAAGCCGCAGGAGTACATCCGCGATAACGCTCCGGACGTCCTCTTTACCGTCCTGATGCGCCGCAGCATGATGCGCATTGCCAACATCATTGCCAAGAAGCAGGGCTGTGAGGCCCTCGTCACCGGCGAGAGCCTTGCGCAGGTGGCCAGCCAGACCGTCAAGGCCCTGCAGTGCACCGATGCCGCGCAGGACCTGCCCATCCTCCGCCCCCTGATCGGCATGGACAAGACTGAGATCGTCGAGACGGCCCGCCACATCAATACTTTTGAGACGAGCATCCTGCCCTACGAGGACTGCTGCACCATCTTCACCCCGCCGCACCCGAAGATCCGCCCCGAGCTGGAAGAGATCCTTGAGGCCGAGGCCGGGATGCCCGGTCTGGCCCAGCTGGAAGCCGAAGCTGCCGAGACCACCGAGCGCATCCGTCTGCGCATCACCGACGACGTGGAATTCGAGGGCTGAGCCATGACAGCAGAGATCATCAGTGTGGGTACCGAGCTTCTTCTCGGCAATATCCTCAACACCAACGCGCAGTACCTCAGCCGGGAGCTGGCCGATTTGGGCATCACCGTCCAGCGGGAGAGCACCATCGGCGACAACCATGGCCGTCTGGCCGACTTCGTCAACGAGGCCAAGAGCCGCTGCGACCTGCTGGTCTTCACCGGCGGCCTCGGCCCCACGGCGGACGACCTGACCAAGGAGACCGTCGCCGCCTGCTTCGGCGACGAGCTGGTCTTCGATGCGTCCGAGTGGGAGAAGATCACCGGCTACTTTGCCCGCACCGGCCGCGAGACGACCCCCAACAACCGCAAGCAGGCGATGGTGCCCGCCAAGGGCCATAAGATCATCAACAACCATGGGACTGCGCCCGGTGCATGGTTCGAGCAGGATGGCCGCTGTGCTGTCCTCATGCCCGGCGTGCCCCACGAGATGAAAGCCATGTGGACTGAGAGCGTCCGCCCCCTGCTGATGGTGCGCCAGAACTGCACCCTCCACTCCGTCACCCTCCGGGTGCTGGGCGGCGAGAGCGACATCGAGTATAGAGTCCGTGACCTGCTGGAAAACCCGAATCCCACCGCCGCCATCTACTGCAAGACGGGCGAGTGCGAGATCCGGATCACGGCCCGCGCCCGCTCCGACGAGGACGGCGAAAAAATGTGCCGCGCATATGCCAAAAAGTTCTATGATACGCTGGGCGATGCGGTGTATGATGAGGATGTGGCCGGGCTGGAAGAGACAGTGGTGAATACTCTGAAGGAAAAGGGTCTGACCATCTCCACCGCTGAGAGCTGCACCGGCGGACTCATCGCCCAGCGGCTGACCTCCGTGTCCGGCTCCAGCGAGGTGTTCGGCTATGGCTTCGTGACCTACTGGGAGCAGGCCAAGACCAAGCTCGTGGGCGCGGACCCGGCGGTCATCGGGAAATACAACGTCGTGTCTGCTCCCGTGGCGGCACAGATGGCGCTGGGCGCGGCAGCGGCCTCAGGGGCCGACATCGCCCTGAGCGTCACCGGCGTGGCCGGCCCGACCGGCGGCGACCAGGTCCGCCCCGTGGGCACCGTCTATCTCGGCGCTGCCCGGGATGGCGTGGCCTATGTCAAAAAGCTCTTCGTCTCCCGGCCAGACCGTGCGCTGGTGCGTGCCCGGGCCGCACAGGCGGCACTGGAGATGGGTCTGCGTCTGGCGCAGGGCAAGATCCCCGAAGGGACGCAGGCCCTCACCGCCGCCCGGCAGTCGGACGACGCGGCGCTGGCCGCGCTGGACAGGGCTTTCGTCCGGGAAACATCATAATAAGGGGTTGATGGGATTTGGCAGAGGAGACCCGCTGCGTGCTGCGCCTGTACGGTGCGCCGCAGGGACGGCTGGCAGCTGCGGTGGCGCGGTTTGCGCCCCAGTGGAGGGCAGAGGCCCAGTGGAAGTGCCGGGGCGCAGAGACGCTGCTGGCTGTCCATGCAGATACGCCCTCTGGGCTGAAGAAAGCGGCCCAGAGCCTGCGCAGCAGCTTCGGTGCAGATGTGTATGGGGCAGGGGATACCAGTCTGGCGGCTGCTGCCGTGCAGGCGCTGGAAGCCCATGACCGGCTGCTGGCCTGCGGTGATGCCGCCGCTGGCGCTCTGCTGGAAGCCCGGCTCGAGAAGGTGCCCGGCGCAGAGAAGGTCTACGACTTCGGCACCATGAGCTACGCCGACGCCAAGACCGGCCCCCAGATCGAAAAGCGTGCCCGGGCCAAACTCGGCGGGGAGGGGGACAAGCCCGAACCCGTCCGTCTGGCCCTTGCCCGGGCGCAGGCGGCCCGCCGCATCGTGGGCACAGAGCTGGCTGTGGCCTGCGCGGAGCGGGAGAGCGACCATGTGCTGGTGCTCAGTGCGAAAAAGGGCTGCTGGCTCCGCACGGTCCCCGCAGCGGACAACGCCGCGCTCTGGCTGCTGGACATGATACGCCGCGCCGCCGCCGGTCTGCCGCAGGCAGAGGGGACGGGCTTCCTCCCCGCCGGACAGGCCTCCCCAAACACCCCGCAGGACGAGGCAAAGCCCCGCCCCAAAAAGAAGAAACACCCTCTCCGCGTCCTGCTGGCAGTGCTCTTGCTGCTGGCGCTGGCGGCTCTGGGCGGTGGGTGGTATCTCACCGGCGGCGACTTTGCCGCCCTTCCGGAGCGGCTGAAGGCCCTGCGCCTGCCCGAGTGGATCACTCTCTGGCAGGCCCACGAGCCGAAGCCCGGCGCAAGACTGATATAAAACACAAGGAGGCCGCTTCCCGGCGCAGAGTCGGGAGGCGGCCTCGTTTTTCTACAGCACAAAACCCCGCCGCAAAAGGGAGGATTCCCAATGCGGCGGGGCGTTTGTGTTAAAATACAGTCAAGTGACCGTGCTTAGAGCTGGCTCTGGTATTCCTTGCGGTAGCCTTCCAGCTCCTTCTGGTTGCCATAGACGAAGTGGCCGTTTGCGATCTCTTCCCAGACCGGCTTGTCCACGCTGTAATCGTGGCAGGAGGGGTCATAGACCAGAAGCTTCTTCTTCTTTTCCAGACCCGGGTCGGGGATGGGGACGGCGCTCAGCAGAGCCTTGGTGTAGGGGTGCAGGGGATGGAGGAACAGCTCTTCAGCCTCTGCAAGCTCCACGATGCGGCCCTTGCTGATGACGGCGATGCGGTCGGAGATGAACCGGACGACCGACAGGTCGTGCGCGATGAACAGGTAAGTCAGACCGCGGGACTTCTTCATGCTGTTCAGCAGGTTCAGCACCTGTGCACGGATGGAGACGTCCAGTGCGGAGATCGGTTCGTCGGCCACGATGAACTCCGGCTCCATGACCAGCGCACGGGCGATGCCGATGCGCTGGCGCTGGCCGCCCGAGAACTCATGGGGGAAGCGGGAGGCAAACTCCGGCAGCAGACCGACCTCGTGCAGAGCGTTCATGACCTTTTCGTGCAGGTCATCCTGATCTTTGTACAGGTGGTGGTTCAGCAGACCCTCCGCCACGATGTACTCGACCTTGGCGCGCTCGTTCAGAGAAGCCATGGGGTCCTGAAAGATCATCTGCACCTTGCGGATGACCTCGCGGTCCAGCTCCTTGGGGATCTTGCCGTTGATCTTCTGGCCCTTGAAGAAGATGTCGCCGCCCGAGGTCGGGTTGATGCGGCAGATGGCACGGCCAATGGTGGTCTTGCCGGAGCCGGACTCGCCGACCAGCGAGAAGGTCTCGCCCTTGTAGATGTCAAAATTGACGTGGTCCACGGCCACGAACTTCTTTTTGCCGGAGCCAAAGGTGATCTGAAGGTCTTTCAGCTCAATCAGCTTTTCGCGTTCAGCCATTTAAGTTGGAACCTCCCATCTTTCCCATTTTTTCACGCAGGTTCTGGATGGAGTGCGGACGCTCGATCTTGGGAGCGCGCGGATCCAGATACCAAGTCTTTGCCGCGTGGGTCTCGGACACCTGAAAGAACGGAGGTTCTGCCACGAAGTCGATGGCCAGCGCGTGCTTGTTGCGGGGCGCAAATGCGTCACCCTTGATCTCATTGAACAGGTTCGGCGGCGTACCGTCGATGGTGGGCAGAGCCTCGCCCTTGGTGCCCAGCTGAGGCAGAGCCTGCAGCAGTGCCCAAGTGTAGGGATGCCATGCATCGTAGAAGATCTCCTCCACGGTGCCGTACTCGACGATCTGGCCGGCGTACATGACGGCCACGCGGTCGGCCACGTTGGCCACAACACCCAAGTCATGGGTGATGTAGATGACCGACATGCCCAGCTCTTTCTGCAGGTCGCGGATGAGCTGCAGGATCTGTGCCTGAATGGTCACGTCCAGAGCGGTGGTCGGCTCGTCGCAGATGAGCACCTGCGGACGGCAGGCAGCAGCGATGGCGATGACCACGCGCTGACGCATACCGCCGGAGAACTCATGAGGATACTGCTCGTAGCGGCGCTCCGGGTCGGGGATGCCGACCTTGGCCAGCATCTCGATGGCGGCCTTCTTGGCGGCCTCGCCCTTCAGGCCCTGATGGTGCTCGATGCTCTCCTGGATCTGCTTGCCGATTTTCTTCAGCGGGTTCAGGCTGGTCATCGGGTCCTGCATGACCATGGCGATCTTTTTGCCGCGCACGCCCAGCCAGTCCTTCTCGGTGAACTTGGTCATGTCGCGGCCCTCGTACAGGATGGAGCCGCCGGTGATCTTACCGTTGACATCCAGCATACCCACGAAGGTCTTGGTGAATACGGACTTGCCCGAGCCGGACTCGCCCACGATGGCCAGTGTCTCGCCGTCGTACAGGTCCAGCGAGCACTTGCGGATCGCGTTCAGCTTTTTGCCGCGCAGGCTAAAGGTGATCTCCACGTCTTTGGCAGAGATGATCGGTTGTCTATCCATTTTTGTGATTTTCTCTCCCATCTGTTAAACGTGGTTGCGCGGGTCAGCAGCATCCGAGAAAGCGTTGCCCATGATATAGAAGGAAATGGAGATGATGGACACGATGGATGCGGGGAAGACCAGCAGGTAGGGGTAGTCGAGGAAGAAGCCGCGCACCTTGCTCAGGATGAGGCCCAGCGACGGGGTCTCGATGCCCAGACCGATGCCCAGATAGGACAGGGTGGACTCGAGGTTGATGGTGGCGGGGATGCTCAGCGCCATGCGCAGGATGATGACGGAGACCAGATACGGCAGGATGTTCTTGGTCAGGACGCGCCACAGCGGGGTGCCAAGGCAGCGGGACGCGAGGTTGTACTCGCGGTCGCGGAACATGAACACCATGTTGCGGACGCGGCGGGCCATGACCAGCCAGCCGATGGCGATCATCGAGACGGCCATGATGGTGAAGCTCTGGCCGACGACCAGTGCGATCAGGGTCATGTAGATGATGTAGGGCACATTGTCGATGAGGTTGTACAGCTCCGTGAAGAAGCGGTCCAGCTCACGGACATAGCCCCAGATCAGGCCGATGATGACGCCGAGGATGCTCTCGCCCACGGCGACGATGAGGGCCAGACGGATGGACACCTGCGTGGCGTACCACACCTGACACCAGTAGTCGCGGCCGAGGTTGTCGGTGCCGAACCAGTATTCACCGTTGGGCTTCTGGAACGCCAGAGAGGAGTCCGTCACCAGCGTCTGATAATCGTACTTGCCGATGGCCAGTGCGATAAAGGAGAAGACCACGAGGAACAGGAACAGGAACAGGCAGACGACAGCAGCCTTGTGCTTGAGGAAGTTCTGGACAACAGAACCCCAGTAGCTGTAGTTGGAGTAGCCGACACGCTCGGCTTCCTCCGGAGAGTACTCGACGAAGTAGAACAGTTCGTCCTGCTTCTTGCCCTCAAAATCCGATGCTTTTGCCATCAGCGTGCGGCCTCCTTTCCGGTCAGAGTAATGCGCGGGTCAACGAGCATCATCAGCACGTCGCCCATAAAAACACCCACGATGCCCAGCACAGCGTAGAGGATGACCAGCGTCTGCACGACGTTCAGGTCATAGCGCTGGATGGCGTCGGTCAGCAGGGGGCCCATGCCGGGGACGGAGAAGAACCGCTCCATCAGCAGAGAGCCGCCCACCGTCAGCAGGATGGACTGGGGGATATACTGCACCATGGGGACCATGGCGTTGCGCAGGACGTGCTTGAACATGATCTCGCTGGAGCTGAGGCCCTTGACGCGGGCCAGCTTGATATAGTCGCGGGTCAGCTCATCCACCATGTAGCGGCGGGTCCACAGGGCATAGCCTGCGATGGAAGCCAGCGACAGGCAGACGATGGGCAGCACGCTGGACGGGCCGACGTTGCGGGTCGAGTACAGCGTGGGGAAGCCCAGATACTTGGAGCCGAACACCAGCACCAGCGAATAGGAGACCAGAGAGGGCACCGCGTTGACGAAAACGGTGTAAGCAGTGCCGATCCAGTCAAAGACCTTGTCCTTGAAGGCGGTCTGCAGGATGCCCAGCAGGACGCCCACCACCAGCGAGATGCCGGCAGAGATCAGGCCGAGGCGCATGGAGACGCCGAACTTCTTGCCGATGACCTTCACGACGGAGGCACCGTTCTGGATGCGGCGGGAAGTGCCGAAGTCCAGATGGAGCAGGTCGTTGTAGAAGTGCAGCAGCTGGGTGCCGATGGGGTCGGTCAGACCGGCGGCTTCCAGTGCAGCGTATTTCTGCTCTTCGGTAAACTTCATGAGCTGTTCTTCCGTGAAGTAGTAGTCCGTAGGCAGGCAGCGCATCAGCAGAAAGACGATGGTTGCGATCAATAAGATCGTGACGAGCGACTGAGCCAGCCGCTTGACGGTGTATTTTAACATGATAACCAAACCTTTATAAAATAATCATCAGGCTTTGGTTGCTGCATCGAAAGCAGCGGAGAAAGCCTCGTACTCCTCGGTGGTGTAGCCGTCGCCCTGACGGGTCTCCCAGTTGACGGCCTTGTAGTTGCAGGGACCGTACATGGCGTTGATCTTGGTGTACTCGTTGACGTGGGTCAGGCACCAGAGCACCTCGTACAGGCAGGGGACGCACAGTGCGTTGTTCAGCATGGAAGCCTCAGCCTTTGCGAATGCGGCATAGCGTGCATTGGTATCGGTGACGATGGCCTTTGCCTCAGTGACCAGATCGGTGAACTCCTGATAATCTGCCAGCAGATCCTTCTGGTAATCCTTCGGGTCGGCCTCGACGGCTGCGATCCAGGAGGTGGTCTGAGCGTAGTAAGCGTTGTCGTCGCTCAGGACTTCCTGACCGAGGAAGTTGACGGGATCGCCGAAGTCAGCGCCCCAGCCGTTCTGCAGGATGGAGTGCAGCTGGACGTTACGGACTTCCTTGTAGAGGGAAGAGACGTAGGTGCCGATGTCCAGCACGACGAAGTCATCGCCGAAGCTCTCGGAGAAGCACTGCTTCAGGACGGTGGCGGTATCCAGAGCAGTGGTGTCGCCGCTCTTGATGTAGTGGTAGCAGTGGACGGGGAAGGTGACGCCGATGGCACTCAGCTCTTCCATGGCCTGCTTCTTCAGGTCAGCGATGTCGCCGCCGTTGGCACGCAGGCGGATCATGGTCTCGCCATCGTACTTCTCAGTGTCGAAGCCCATCTCCTTGGCGACCAGAGTGGTGTAATCCTCACCCTTGGTGTTGTAGCAGACGCCGGGCATGGTGTAGTAGTCGTTCTCGCACTTCAGGGGGTTGATCTTGTTGGTGCGGGCGTAGTAGTTGGTGAGGTTGAGGCCCTTGTAGAAGCACTGACGGAACGCGCGGTTGGAAACAGCCTTGTTCCAGTTCTCGTCCAGATTGCCGTTCTCATCCTTGCGCTGGAAGTTCAGGTGCATCTGGTAGCTGTACTTGGTGGGGCGCTTCTCGCACAGGAACTTGTTGTGCTCGTTGTTGGGGTCGGAGGTGATGGTGGTCAGGTTGGACTCGGTCAGGTCGATGTTATCGACCTCGCCGTTCTCGTACAGCTGCAGGCCCATGGACAGGTCGGGGATCATGGTGATGGTATGATGCTCGAAACGGGTGCAGTCGTCTGCAGCGTAGTAGTTGGGGTTGGGGATGAAGCTCTTGGTGTTCTGCTGGATGTACTCCTCGATGAGGTACGGACCATTGTACCACATGGTGGAGTAATCGCAGGCGCGGAAGCCATCGATGCCCAGCTCGTTGATGAGGTCCTCAGAGGCGGGGTAGAAGCTGTTGTAAGCAGCGACGGTGTCGAAGTAGGGGCAGGGGTTCTTGCAGGTGAAGACCAGAGTGTAGTCGTCCGGAGCCTCGATGCCGACACCAGCAGCCAGCATATCCTCGTAGGTCATATCGGCAGCAGCGTCGCCCTTGTCCTTGGTCAGGTCGTAGTACTCGGCAGCGCCCACGACGGTCTCAGAGGGCATGGAGGTGTTGAAGGCCTCGTTCTTGAGGGCGTTCAGGACCCACTCGAAGCCCACGAGGAAGTCCTTGGAGGTCAGGTGAGACTTGACCTCGCCGTTGACGTCGCACCAATCGACATTGTCGCGCAGGTGGAAGGTCCAGACGGTGGAGTCCTCGTTGTGCTCCCAGCTGGATGCGATGGCGGGGGCTGCCTTGCCGTAGCAGTCGAAGCTCAGCAGGCCGTCCCAGCAGTTGGTGGTGACGTTCAGGTCGGAAGCGGACTGGCTGTACAGGAAGTTCCAAGTCTCCAGCTCACGGTTAGCGGTCTCGAAGGAGACGTAATCGGTGATGGCGTCGGCTGCGGGTGCAGCTGCGCCGGAGGCAGCACCGGAGGTGCTGGCAGCAGTGCTGCTGGAAGAACCACCGCAAGCGGCCAGGATGCTTGCAGCGCCCACGACGCCGGAAGCCTTGAGGAAGCTGCGGCGGCTGATGGAATGAGACTCAAAATTTGCGTTCATTGTGTTTTCCTCCCAATTATTCTTTCGTGTCTCGGCTCTATGGCGCAGGGTACAGTGCCCTGCCGATTTCCCACTCTTTTACGAGATCATCTGCCCTCCCTGTATTGCCAGAGAATACAAAAGAGCGCAGAAACAGACCCCTCTGTCTGTGCCTGTGCTCCTCCCGTAAAATCCTTAACACGACATATATTGTACCATCGAAATAAATGGTTGTCAATGGAATGGAAATCGCTTTTTCTTCTAAAAGAAAGGAATACGCCGTACACACATGAAATAAATTTACTTTACCGCAATGAAGGGTGATAAAAATAAGACAAAGCGGCCAAAAAACAAAACAACAGGAGCTGTTCTCGAGGTGAGAACAGCTCCCGCTGTGTGGGATATAGGCCGGGGACAGGAGATCCCGGCGGGGAAAAAGTTCAGAAAAAGTTAAGCTTTTGCTGCGTCGAATGCCTTGGCGAACTCCTCGTACTGGGCCGTGGTGTAGGCGTCCTCGCTGGTCTCCCAGTTGATGTACTTGTAGTTGCAGGGGCCGAACATGGCGTTGATCTTAGTGTACTCGTTGACATGGGTGAGGCACCAGTGGACGTCATAGTAGCAGGGGACGGCCAGCGAGTTGTTGATCATGTAGGCCTCGGCCTTTGCGAAGGCCTCGTAGCGGGCATCGGTGTCGTCCACGATGGCGTTGGCGGCGTTGACGAGGTCGGTGAACTGCTCGAACTCCTCGACCAGCTCCTTCTGGTAATCGGCGGGGTTCTCCGCCACGAGGGGGATATTGGAGTAGTTGACGGCATAGTAGGCGTTGGAGTCATGCAGGATCTCCTGACCGAGGAAGTTGATGGGGTCGCCGAAGTCTGCGCCCCAGCCGTTGATGACGAAGCCGTGCAGCTTGGGGATGCGGACCTCCTTGGCGAGGCTGGAGACGTAGGTGCCAAGCTCCAGCTGGATGAAGTCGTCGCCGAAGCTGTCGGTGAAGCACTGCTTGAGGACGGTGGCGTTGTCCTGTGCTACGGTGTTGCCGGCCACGAAGAAGAAGGGGACTTTCACCGGGAAGGTGACGCCGACGGCGGAAAGCTCGTCCATGGCCTGCTTCTTGAGGGCGGCGATGGAGTCGGCGGTGGACTTGCGCAGGTGGATCATGGTCTCGCCGTCGTACTTCTCGCCGTCGATTCCCAGCTCCTTGGCAACCAGATCAACGTAGTCGGTGCCTTTGGAGTTATAGCAGACGCCCTTCATGGTGTAGAAGTTGTTTTCGCACTTGAGGGGGTTGATCTTGTTGAAGCGTGCGTAGTAGGGGATGAGGTTCAGGCCCTCATGGAAGCAGCGGCGGAACGCCCGGTTGGCCACGGCCTTGTTCCAGTTCTCGTTGGGGGTGCCGTCGGAGTTGAGGCAGTTGAAGTTGAAGTGGAAGTCGTAGGCGTACTTGGTGGGACGCTTCTCGCAGAGCTGGTCATTGTAGGCGTTGGAGCTGTCGGAGGTGATGGTGGTCAGGGTGCTCTCGCTCAGCTCCAGCTCGTCCAGCTCGCGGTTCTGGTACAGCTGATAGCCCACGGTCAGGTCGGTGATCATGCTCAGGGACACGCGCTCGAAGCGGGTGCACTCGTCTGCCGCATAATAATGGGGGTTCGGGATGAAGCGCTTGGAGTTGTCGGCCACAAATTCCTCGATGAGGTAGGGGCCGCAGCACCACTGCTGGGTGTAGTCCACGCCGCGGAAGCCCTCGACGCCCAGCTTCTCCACCAGAGCCGGAGGAGCCGGGTAGCAGCAGACGTAGGAAGCCACGGTGTCGAAGTAGGGGCAGGGGTTCAGGCAGGTAAAGACGACGGTGTAGTCGTCCGGTGCGTCGATGCCGACGCCTGCGGCCATCATATCGTCGTAGGTCAGGGCCGCGGCGGCTGCGTCATCCATCGCATAGGTCTTGTCATAGTAGTCGGCTGCGCCCACGACGGTGGTGGAGGGCATGGAGGTGTTGGAGGCCTGATTCTTCTTGGCGTTCAGCACCCACTCGAAGCCGGTGAGGAAGTCCTTGCTGGTCAGATGCTCCTGCACCTCGCCGTTGATGTCCACCCAGTCCACGTCATCCCGCAGGTGGAAGGTCCAGACGGTGGAGTCTTCGTTGTGCTCCCAGCTCTTGGCGATGGCGGGGACGGGCTTGCCGTAGTTGTCGAAGCCAATGAGGCCGTCGATGAGGTTGGTGGTGACGTTGAAGTCGATGGCCTGCTGGCTGTAGAGCATATTCCAGCTCTCGATCTCGCGGCCGGAGGTCTCGTAGGTGAACAGCTCGCTCAGGCCCTTGCCGGAGGCCGCTGCACCGGAGGATGCAGAGGAGGCGCTGGCAGCAGTGCTGGAAGAGGAACTGCCGCCGCAGGCGGCCAGCAGACCGGCTGCGCCCACAGCGCCTGCGCCCTTAAGAAAGCTGCGGCGGGTGATGGCGTGAGACTCAAAATCGTGGTACATATTCTTTCCCTCCTGTAATCGCTGGTACGGCTCTGCGCGCTCCGTTTCTCTATCCCAATAGTGATCCCAATAGTGCCAGTTTACTCTCCCACAGAGTAAAAATGGGTACAAAAAGGGCGCAGAGACAGATTTTTAATGACCTGTTTCTGCGCCTTTGCAGAATCCGTATCGGTTGCAAGTATTCTATCATCCCATCGCCGGGAAGTCAAGAAAAACCACTCTGGTACGGATTGAATCTTATTGACTCAGCAGACATATGAAAATGAAAATGTTTCATGTGAAAGCTGAAATTGTATGACTTTTCGCGCCGGATCAGCCCTGAGAAGCCTGATCGAATGCCTTGGCGAACTGCTCGTACTGGACGGTGGTGTAGGCCTCTTCGCTGGTCTCCCAGTTGACGGCCTTGTAGTTGCAGCCGCCGTACATGGCGTTGATCTTGCTGTACTCGTTGGCGTGGGTCAGGGACCATGCGATGTCGTAGTAGGTGGGGCTGACCAGCACGTTCTCCAGCATATAGGCCTCAGCCTTGGCGAAGGCCTCGTAGCGGGCGTCGGTGTCGTTGACGATGGCGTTGGCGGCATTGACCAGATCGGTGTACTGCTCGAAAGCGTCCATCAGATCCTTCTGGTAGTCGGCAGGAGCCTCAGCTACCCGGGCGATGTTGGAGTAGTAGTGAGAGTAGAAAGCGTTGTCGTCGTGGAGGGTCTCCTGACCGAGGAAGTTGATGGGGTCGCCGAAGTCGGCGCTCCAGCCGTTGATGACAAAGCTCTGGAGCTGAGGAGTGCGGACCTCCTGCGTCAGGCTGGAAACGTAGGTCTGGACGTCCAGCTTGATGAAGTCGTCGCCGAAGCTGTCGGAGAAGCACTGCTTCAGGATGGTGGCGTTGTCCAGTGCGGAGGTGCTGCTGGCGATGATGAAGTAGGTGGCCTTGACGGGGAAGGTGACGCCGATGGCGCTCAGCTCCTCCATGGCCTGCTTCTTCAGGGCAGAGATGTCGCCGCCGTTGGCACGCAGGCGGATCATGGTCTCGCCATCGTACTTCTCAGTGTCGAAGCCCATCTCCTTGGCCACCAGAGTGGTGTACTCAGCGCCCTGCGTGTTGTAGCACAGGCCCTTCATGGTGTAGTAGTCGTTCTCGCACTTCAGGGGGTTGATCTTGTTGTAGCGGGAGAACCATGCCTTCAGGTTCAGGCCGCGGTAGAAGCACTGACGGAAAGCGGTGTTGGCGATGGCCTTGTTCCAGTTCACATCGGGGGTACCGTCGGCGTTGTTCTTCTGGTAGTTGAAGTGCATGGCGTAGGCAGAGGGGCGGGCGCGCTTCTCACAGAGCTGGCTGTTGTACTCGTTGTTGGGGTCGGAGGTGATGGTGGTGATGGTGCTCTCGTTCAGGTCGATCTCGTCCAGCTCGCGGTTCTGGTAGAGCTGGAATGCGATGGCCTGATCGGAGATCATGGTCACGGTCAGACGCTCGAAGCGGCTGACGTTGGCAGCATCGTAGTAGTGGGGGTTGGGGATATAGCTCTTGGTGTTGCCCTGAATATACTCCTCAACGAGGTAGGGGCCGCAGTACCACATATTGGTGTTGTCGCAGCCGCGGAAGGTCTCGATGCCCAGCTCGTCGATCAGCGCCTGAGAGGCGGGGTAGAAGCTGGTGTAGGAGGCCACGGTGTCAAAGTAGGGGCAGGGATCTTTGCAGGTGAACACCAGAGTGTAGTCGTCGGGAGCCTCGATGCCCACGCCTGCGTCCAGCATATCCTGATAGCGCAGGTCGGCGGCGGCAGCGCCCATATCCTTGGTCTTCTCGTAGTACTCCTCAGCGCCCACGATGTACAGGGTGGGCATGGAGGTGTTGTTGGCCTCGTTCTTGGAGGCGTTCAGCACCCACTCCAGACCGACCAGAAAATCGGTGGCGGTGATGTGCTCCTTCACCTCGCCGTTGCAGTCCACCCAGTCCACGTCGTCGCGCAGGTGGAAGGTCCAGACGGTGGAGTCCTCGTTGGCCTCCCAGCTGGTGGCGATGGCGGGCACCAGCTTGCCGTAGCAGTCGAAGCTCATCAGGCCGTCCCACAGGTTGGTGACGACGTTGGCGTCGCTGAGGGTCTGGCTGTACAGCAGGTTCCAGCTCTCGATCTCGCGGTTGGCAGACTCCCAGGAGATGTACTCCTTGAGGGGGGTGGCACCGGTGGAGTTGGGGGCCTCCACGCCGGAAGCAGCCGTGCTGCCGGAGTTGTTGGACTTGCTGCCGCCGCAGGCGGACAGCAGGCCGGCGGCACCCACGACGCCGGCGCCCTTCAGGAAGCTGCGGCGGGTGATGTTGCGGGACTCAAAATCGATGTTCATTGAGATACGTTCCTCCGAGAAATTGTTTTCCTTTTTTCCTATCCTAAATGCAAAAAACGGCACGCTCCGGGTGCCAAAACGCACAAAGCGCCCGGGGCCGCACCTTTCGTATTCTAACATTGTGGGCAAAAGAAGTCAATGACATACAGCCCTAAAATAAAAACAAAATAGTAACGGATGCTTTTCTCTGAAAAATGACGGCAAAAAAACGGTAAAGAATGAAAAGAAGTCGTACTTTCGCAGGACGAAAGATGGATACAACGAAAGTTGGAAAACGCAAAGCGGCTATCTTTTTTCACAAAATCATGCTACAATAAAAAAGAATGTTACTTCTATAAAAGGAGCGTCCTTGGATGAAAAAGCTGATCTCGATGTATCAAAAATATATGTTCCGCCCCGTTCTGTATAAATCCGTCACTCGGGTGTCGGTCGTGGCCGTCCTGATGCTGCTGTGGGACCGCTACGTCAGCGACGGCAAATTCACGATGTGGCAGGCCCCGGCCCTGCTGCTGGGCGTCGTGCTGCTGGCGTGGGCGTGGGTGAACTACCTCCGTCTGGACGGCGTGACCGTCCACCATCTGGGCGAGGAGTTCAAGGACATGGGCAAAAAGAAGAAGTTCCACGCCACCAAGTCCATCGTGGACTTCGCGGACGAGCGCATCGTCTCCTTCGAGGAGTTGGAGCCGGAGGAACGCATCTATTGCAGTATGCTTTCGAATTTGCTCTTGGGCGCAGCGCTGCTCATCATCAGCCTCATCGCAGGCGCAGTGTGAGGGCGGAAGACATGGCGGAAAAAAGCGAAAAACAGCTGGTGGTGGGCATCCTCGCCCATGTGGACTCCGGCAAGACCACTCTCTCCGAAGCGATGCTCTACCGTGCAGGCAGCATCCGCAGGCTGGGCCGGGTGGACAACAAGGATGCCTTCCTCGACACCGACACGCTGGAAAAAGCGCGGGGCATCACGATCTTTTCCAAGCAGGCCCTGCTGAAGACGGGCCGCACCGGCATCACTCTGCTGGACACCCCCGGCCATGTGGATTTTTCCACCGAGACAGAGCGGACGCTGCAGGTGCTGGACTACGCGGTGCTGGTCGTCAGCGGCACCGACGGCGTCCAGAGCCACACCGAGACCCTCTGGCGTCTGCTGCGGCGGTATCATATCCCCACCTTCGTCTTTCTCAACAAGATGGACCTGCCCGGCCCGGGGAAAGAAGCCCTTCTGGGGCAGCTTTCCCGCCGTCTGGGTGAGGGCTTCGTGGACTTCGGTGCCCCGCAGGCCGAACGGGACGAGGCACTGGCCCTCTGCGACGAGCGCCTGATGGAGACGATGCTGGACGCAGGCAGCCTGACGGCGGAGGACATCATCCCCGCCATCGCCCGGCGGCACGTTTTTCCCTGCTGGTTCGGCGTGGCCCTTCAGCGGGAGAACGCGGGCGGATTGCAGGGCGTGGATGAGCTGCTGGAGGGGCTTGACAGATACACCCGTGCCGCCCCGGCGCTGGAAGCCTTTGGTGCCCGGGTGTTCAAGGTCTCGCAGGATGAGCGGGGTGAGCGGCTGACGTGGCTGCGGGTCACAGGCGGGGAGCTGAAGGTTAAGGCCCAGCTCACCGGCGAAGCGGACGGAGAGCCTTGGGCCGAAAAGGCCAACCAGCTGCGGCTCTACTCGGGTGCAAAGTATACGCTGGCAGAGGCCGTCGGGCCGGGACAGGTCTGCGCCGTCACCGGCCTGACCAAGGCCCGCCCCGGCACCGGACTCGGCGCCGAGCGGGACAGCGACCTCCCGGTGCTGGAACCGGTGCTGAGCTACCGGGTCTGCCTGCCCGAGGGCGCGGACGTCCATGCCGCGCTGGGCAGGCTCCACCGTCTGGAAGAGGAAGAGCCGCAGCTCCACGTCGTCTGGAACGAGACGCTGGGCGAGATCCACGTCCAGCTCATGGGCGAGATCCAGCTGGAGGTGCTGAAAAGCCTGTTGGCGGAGCGGTATGGGCTGGACGTGGAATTCGACTCCGGCGGCATACTATATAAGGAAACGATAACGGAGGCCATTGAGGGCGTGGGCCATTATGAGCCGCTGCGCCACTACGCCGAGGTCCATCTGAAGCTGGAGCCGCTGCCCCGGGGCAGCGGGATGCAGTTTGCCGCCGACTGCCGGGAAGAGGAGCTGGACAAGAACTGGCAGCGCCTCGTGCTGACGCATCTGGAAGAAAAGCAGCACGTCGGCGTCCTCATGGGCGCACCGCTGACGGACATGAAGATCACCCTCATCGCGGGCCGCGCCCACCTCAAGCACACCGAGGGCGGCGACTTCCGTCAGGCCACCTACCGCGCCGTGCGGCAGGGCCTGATGATGGCAGACCAGATCAAAAAGACTCAGCTCCTTGAGCCGTGGTATTCCTTCCGGCTGGAAGTGCCTGCGGAGAACATCGGCCGGGCCATGAGCGACATCCAGCGGATGGAGGGCAGTTTCGACCCGCCCGAGACCGCCCCCGACGGCCAGACGGCCACCCTCACCGGCTTTGCGCCGGTGGCAGCCATGCGCAGCTACCCGATGGAGGTGGTGAGCTACAGCCGGGGCCGGGGACATCTGAGCCTGACGCTGGACGGCTACCGCCCCTGCCACAATGCGGCGGAGGTCATCGCGGCGGCGGGCTATGAGCCGGAGCACGACTTGGACAACCCTGCCGATTCGGTCTTCTGCTCCCACGGCGCGGGCTTCGTCGTGCCGTGGGAACAGGTGCGCAGCCATATGCACGTGGACAGCGGCTGGGGCCACACCGCCCCGACGGCAGAAGAGAGCGCCGCCCGGCCCCGCCGGATGGCCGCGTACCGTGCCACGCTGGAAGAGGACGCCGAGCTGCTGAAGATCTTCGAGCGCACCTATGGCCCCATCAAGCGAGACCCGCTGGCGGCGTTCCGCCCGGTGCAGAAGAAGGAGCGGCCCGATTTTGCCGCCGAACAGTGGGAGGTCGCGCCGGAATACCTGCTGGTGGACGGCTACAACATCATCTTCGCGTGGGACGAGCTGAATGCACTCGCCAAGGAGAGCCTCGACGCCGCCCGCCACCGGCTGATGGACATTCTTTGCAACTATCAGGGCTTCAAGAAGTGCGTCCTTATCCTCGTCTTTGACGCCTACCGCGTACCGGGCAGCCCCGGCAGCATCGAGGAGTATCACAACATCCATGTCGTCTATACGAAAGAGGCTGAGACGGCGGATATGTTCATCGAGCGCGTCACCCATGAGATCGGCAGGAACCGCCGGGTGCGGGTGGCGACCTCCGACGGTATGGAACAGGTCATCATTCTGGGCCACGGTGCGCTCCGCGTCTCGGCCCGGATGTTCCACCAAGAGGTGCAGGACGTGGAAAAAGAGATCAAGCGCTACATTCAGGGGGAGGCGTGAGCATGACACCGGACATCACCGCTGGATCTGTCTGGTCCCGCATCCCGAAGCGGGGTCGGGAGAGCAACAAGGGCAGCTTCGGGGCGGTGCTGGCGGTGGCGGGCAGTGCCTGCTACCGGGGCGCTGCGGCGCTGACCGTGGAGGGTGCCCTGCGCACCGGCGCGGGCATCGTCACGCTGGCCAGCGTCGAGCCGGTGATGGCGGCGGTAGCGGCCCGCCTGCCGGAATGCTGTCTCTGCCCCTGTGAGCCGGGGGCAGAGGGGGGCATCTCGCCCCAGAGCATCCCCCGCATCCTCCGGCAGAAGGCCACCGTCCTTCTCATCGGGCCGGGGCTGGGGTATCTGGCCCAGAGCAGCGCCCGCGCCGCCGAGACGCGGACGCTGGTGAAGAAGCTGCTCACCGGTTTTTCGGGCAGTGCGGTGCTGGATGCCGACGGCCTGAACGCCGCCGCCAGCCTCATGAATGGGGGCGAGGAGCTGCCCCGCCCGGCCAAAGAGCTGATCCTGACACCCCACCCGGGCGAGATGTCCCGGCTGACCGGGCTTTCGGTGGAGGCGGTCCAAGCCGACCGGGAGGGCATCGCCCGGCGGTATGCCGCCCAATGGAACGCGGTCGTGGTACTGAAGGGAGCGCGGACCGTGGTTGCCGGGCCGGATGGGCGGGTCTGCATCAACCCCACCGGCAACCCGGGCCTCGCCCGGGGCGGCAGCGGCGATGTGCTGGCCGGTATGACATCGGCTCTGCTGGCCTGCGGCCTGCCTGCCTACGATGCCGCCGCCTGCGCGGTCTGGCTCCACGGTGCCGCCGCCGACCGGGCTGCTGCCCGGAGGGGCGAGTATGGGATGCTCCCGCAGGACATTTTTCCCCAGCTGGGGCGGATGTTTGCGGAGAACGACCGTTGAAACGTGGAGAATAACGCGCAGAATATACAAAATTTCAAGCTGTTTTCCGGCAAGTAATACAAAAGAGGTGTTGAATATGGTTGAAAAGTTAGAAAAAATCATTTCGCAGAGCCAGAACACCGTCTTTTTTGGCGGTGCAGGTGTGTCCACCGAGAGCGGCATCCCGGATTTCCGCAGCGTGGACGGCCTCTACCATCAGAAATATGACTACCCGCCCGAGACCATCCTGAGCCACACCTTCTGGGAAACGCACCCCGAGGAGTTTTACCGCTTCTACCGCGATAAGCTCATCGTCCGGGGCGCAAAGCCCAACGCGGCCCACCTCCGTCTGGCTAAGCTCGAGCGGGAGGGAAAGCTGAAGGCTGTCATCACCCAGAACATCGACGGCCTCCATCAGGCCGCAGGGTCACAGAAGGTATACGAGCTGCACGGCAGCACGCTGCGCAACTACTGCGTGAACTGCGGCGCGTTCTACGGCGTGGACTTCATTGCCGACAGCACCGGTGTGCCCCGCTGCCCCAAGTGCGGCGGCATCGTCAAGCCGGACGTGGTCCTTTATGAAGAGGGCCTCGACGAACAGGTGCTGTCCGGGGCTGTCTCGGCCATCCGTCATGCCGACACCCTCATCATCGGCGGCACCAGCCTTGTGGTCTATCCGGCGGCGGGCCTCATCCGCTATTTCCGGGGCGACCACCTCGTGGTCATCAATATGCAGCCCACGGGCGCAGACGCCGAAGCCGACCTGTGCATCGCAAAGCCCATCGGGCAGGTGCTCAGCGAGGATGTGGTGCTGGAGGATTGAACCATAAAAATAAGAGACTGCTGCAAGCAACCTCTCCGTCTGCAAAGCCGTGACGGAGAGGCTGAGTGCAGCAGCCTTTTTGTTTTCTGCTCCTATATACGAAAATCAATCAATGGTCGTTCTGGTTCGTCCCACGCCCAGCACGGCGGTGGAGATCTTTTTCCAGCTGTTGCAGCCGCAGACGCCGTCCACGCGGAGGCTGGTGCGGCGCTGATAGCCCCGGAGGGCCTCTTCCGTCCGGCTGCCGAAGATGCCGTCGATGCGGCGGCCGGTCTGGTAGCCCAGCGTCGAGAGGGCATCCTGAAGGATCATGACGTAGCAGCCCCGGCTCCCTCTGCGGAGGGTGGGGTAGCCCGCCGTGGTGCCGCTGCAGGCGGGGCTGCCGTAGCGCCGGTCGAGGTGCACCCATGTGGGGGTCTGGCTCAGCGGCTCGACGTAGCCCCACGCTCCGGTGGAACGGGCGGCTCTGTAGATGGCGGTGCGCTGGGTCTGGCTGAGGCGCTGCCCCACATCGAAGGACACGCCTGCGTAGTGCTGGCTGCGGGTGCCGTGGCCGCCCTCCCAGATGCGGCGGAAGGCGTACCCCACCGGGATGCCTTTGCCGTACTTGCGGCGGGTCAGGTTCCATGCCTCCATGGCTGCAATGGTCGTCCAGAGCACCGGACTGTTGGACCTGCCCCGGAACTCCCGGACGGTCAGGGTCGTGCCGGTGCTGTAGGGCATGGGGTCGTTCTCGCTCAGGCTGGAATAGGTGTAGACCTTGTTCTCGTAGGCATCATAGACCAGTAAGCGTGCCATCTCTCATCCCTCCTCGGTGCAGCTGTCGCAGGCAGTGTGGCTCTGGGCGCGGAGTGCGGCCCAAGTGGGCCGGTCTACGACGCCGTTCGTCTCAAGGCCCGCCCGCTGCTGCGTCTCCTTCACGGCAGCGGTGTCCTCCGGGCCGAAGAAGGCGTTGTCGGCGACATAGTCGTCCTCGCAGTAGAGCTGGGAGCGGCCATTGACCCAGCGCTCGATGAGGCTGACGTCGGGTCCCGCGCTGCCTTCCTTCATGGCCCGGTCCGGGTAGTCCGGCCCCTGCTTGGGATGCCGGTCGGGGTTGGGGGTGAAGGCTGCCAGCTGTAAGCTCAGAGCCTCCACCGCTGTCCACGTCTCGGCGTCGGCTGCGCCGGTGGCGGGCAGACCCAGAAGCTCCTGTGCGCTGGCAGTGGCGTCCGCCGTCTCCTGCGTGTACTGGCTGGAAAGCGCGGGAGACGCCACGCTGTCGTAATAGTAGGCGATGCGCTGCAAAAGCAGGGTGTAGTAGAGCACGGCGCTGCTGTCGCTGCCGATGGTCAGCGGCGTGCCGGGATAGGGCAGGCGCTTGAGGGTGACCACAGGCCCGGAGGAGCGGAGGGCCGAGGCCTTTCTGTAGAGCGAATCCCATGTTTTCCGGCCCACGATGCCGTCCACCGTCAGCCCGGCGAACCGCTGGTAGGCCCGGACGGCGGCCTCGGTGGCCGCGCCGAAACGGCCATCGATGGAGACGGAGGGGATGCTGCTCTGGTAGGCGCTCATGAGATAGAGGTAGAACTGCAGCTCCCGCACCGCTGTGCCGCTGGAGCCGCTGCGCAGCAGGCCCGGATATTCGCCGGGCCGCAGGCTGGACGAGAGCAGGCGGTTGGCGATGTCGTTGTAGACCTCGTAGAGCTTGTTCCACGTCGTGCGGCCCACGACACCGTCACTGGCAAGGCCGAAGTAGGTCTGGAACCGCCGCACTGCTGCCGTCGTGGCCGGGCCGAAGATGCCGTCCACCGTCACATTGCTGAGGCTCTGGTAGACCGTCCGCGCGATCTTGAGCCAGAACTGCACCAGCCGGACGTTCTGGCCGCTGCTGCCTTGGCGCAGGGCAGTGCCGGGGTAGGCGTTGGGGGTGCCGTTGTCGGACTGGATGCTGCGGAACTGGTCGTACAGCTCGGTCCATGTGGCCCGCCCCACGATGCCGTCCGCAGTCAGGCCGTAGCGCCGCTGGAACGCCCGCACCGCCGCCGCAGTGCCGCTGCCGAAGATGCCGTCCACCGTGACGGAGGGGATGCTGCTCTCGTACTGGGCCAGTGTGCTCAGCCAGAACTGTACCTGCTCCACCTCCCGGCCGGTCGAACCCGCCTTGAGGGGCGCGCTGCCGGGGTCCCATGTGCCGTTGGAGAGAGTGCCATTGGACGTCTCCCCCTCGCTGGTCAGCTCGGCGAGGTCCTTGACCGAGACGTAGATGTAGCTGATCTTGTACCATGTGCTGCGGCCCACCACGCCGTCGGCGGTGAGGCCGAACTGCTTCTGGAACTTTTTGACCGTCGCGGTCATCCGGCTGCCGAAGATGCCGTCCACCGTCAGCAGCCCGAGGAAGGGATAATCCTTCGTGATGCGGTTGAGCTGGCGCTGTAAGGTGAACACTGCGCTGCCGGTGCTGCCCTGCCGCAGGGGGCTTCCGGGGTAGCTCCGGGGGATGGACTGGATATTGTTCGTGCGGACGATCTCGATGTTGTTTCCGTAGTAATATTTGAGGATGCTGAGGGCGTTCCGGCCCTGATTGGCCAGCGTGACGGTGCCCCATTGCTTGAGGCCGGGGCAGGTGACGCTCTTGCCGTCGCAGTACTCGGCGTAGTAGGGGTTGACGGTGCCGGTCTTGCGGATATAGGTGTTGAAGATGTCGTCCGTCAGCCGCACCATGACGTCGAACACAGTCCGGCCGTGCACATAGTACTGGTCGTAGCTGGTGGAGTTGGTGATGTTGAAGGTGTAGCCCTTGCTGGGATACCACTCGGTGTAGATGCGGTTGAGGGCCAGCGAGATCTGGCAGTGGATGTTGGCGCGGAGGGCCTGCTCAGGCCAGGTAGGATACACCTCGCTGGACGCCACATTGGCGATATACCTGCGGAAGGAGACGGTGACGTTCTGGGCCGATGCGGCGGGGCGGCCGAGGTGGACGGTGATGTTCTTGGGGATGATGACCCGGTCCAGCACCCTCGGCACACAGGCGAGGGCGGGGGTCGGGCCGCTGCCGCCGTTGCCGGTGAAGAGGC